>NZ_JBCOME010000009.1:0-75398 GCF_040924365.1 Ruminococcus sp. 1001136sp1_2201st1_G3_2201SCRN_220225
GTTTTATTTGGATATAATATTGATGACGGAATTTCAGCTTCAAAAGTACTTGCAGATGGTTATGGACAATGTAATACAAAAGGAACTTTATTTATGGCACTTTTACGTGCCTGCAATATTCCATGCAGAGTACATGGTTTTACGATTGATAAAGGACTGCAGAAAGGAGCTATGACAGGGTTTGTTTACCGTAATGCTCCAAAAAATATTTTCCATAGCTGGGTAGAAATTAATTTTGAAAATCAGTGGTACGAACTGGAAGCTTTCATTTTGGATAAAACCTATATAAAGAAGTTACAGGAACGAAATCCGGAATGTAGAGGTGCATTTTGTGGTTATGGAGTAGCAGTCAAGGATTTCAGAAATCTCAGTATTGAATTTGATAGGAACAATACTTATATTCAGAGCGAGGGAATTAATTAGGATTTTGGTGTTTATGATTGTCCAGATGAACTGTTGAAGGAACATCATCAAGAAATTTCAGCCTTTAAAGCATTTGCTTATAGACATATTGGAAGACACCTCATGAATCGTAATGTCAGGAAGATTAGAGAACGATAATTTTAAGCTTTTAGAATTAAAATTAAATTTGGAGGGTAATATGGCAGACAAAATACAAAATGCTTATGAAACATCAAAAAATATATATGACGATGTTCTTACGCAAAGAAATATTTTCAGCAAACTGTATATTAAGTTATTTTGGAATGGCACTGATGATAATGATATAGCACGAAAAGTTTTATCATATGTTCCTGATGACTTTTCAGGAAATCTTCTTGATGTTCCGGTTGGAACTGCTGTATTTACGGAAAACAAATGGAGTTCCTTGAAAAATGCACATATTACTTGCCTTGATTACAGCATAGATATGCTTGACCAAGCCAGAAAAAGACTTGGTAGTCATGCACATATCAAATGTATTCAGCGGAAAAGATACTGGCAGCGCCTCCCGTAATCATCAGGGGTAACTTTCATCTTCTCACCCCCTTTCCGTGGGGAGTGAGCAGGATGATCCTGTCCGTTGTCAGGGGCCTATGCTGGCCCTGGTCTGCTGACCGCCTCCTTTTCCATCTGATTTTTTGCCGGAAATGACAATCCGCGAAAATCGACAAAAATCGCCCGGCAGGTCGTAAACCTACCGGGCGACGATTTGAAGCGTTTTGTTGTTTTCTTACATGGTATAGTTCATACTCATAGCCGGAATATTCCCGTGGCGGGGCAAGGCTTTTTTTAAGCGGTAGAAGTGGATTAGATTATAATGATAGTAAAACAGCATGGCGGCGTCCTCCCGTGGGCCGCCATGCCTTTAACTGCTGGGAATGACAGAAAGAAAGCAGCGGCCTTGATTTCTCAAAACCGCCACCAGTGAATATAAATTAAGCGTGAAAATGGGTCTGCCCAGCAGCGGTTTTTTTCTTTTCTGCCGCTGGGCAGATGTTTTTTCTTTAGATACATGATAAGAGGAATTTTTGAAGATTCCATAAAGATTTGAAAAATGGACGGACATAAAAGACGTCCATTACACTATCGGAAAATCAGCAAGGAAGTTTCATAGTAACCTTTGCGCCGCCGGTTTCTTTTGAATTTTCTAAAATAAGCTGACCATTATGTTGTTCCATAATCGAATTTGTAATATATAGACCCATACCAAAGTGTAACTTTGAATTGCGGCTTTGATCGCCCATATAGAACCGTTCCTGTGCGTGGCATAATGCCTCTTTAGAAAACCCCGTTCCCTCGTCTGTGACTGAAATTTCCACGAAACCGTTGTTACTCTGAACATCCACATAAAGTGTTCCGCCTTGCGGGGAGTAGTCCAGCCCATTACTGATAACATTCATAATAGCACGTTCTATCAGCACCCTATCAAATTTCAGCATTTGAGGGAGTGAAACAGTATTCATTTGCAGCCGGATTTCTTTTGTCCGGCATAGTGATTCCATATAACCGAACAAGTGCTGCATGAACGCTGGCAAGTCTATACTTTCAATATGGAGCTGATAACCAACCGCCGCCCGTGATATATCAATCAGGGTTTGAATATATGACTGCATCTGGCCGGAGCTTTCCACGACGTAACCAGCGTATAATCGTTGCTCATCATCAAGATTTGTTTCTGTGAGTAAATCAGCATTTCCTTGAATAACCGTCAGAGGCGTTTTCAAATCATGGGCAAGCGCGGCGATTTGCTCTTTCTGTGTCTGTTCGGTTTTCCATTGCCGTTCTAACGAAATTTTCAGATTATCTTTCATATCTGAAAAAGATGCAAGGACATCTTCAAACTCTTTGATTTTGGCGTGTCCTACTTCAAAATCAAGGTTTTGCTTTGAAACCTCCGCAGTTGCTTCAAAAAGCGGGGTCAGTTGTGTACGCAGGTTCTTAGCAAATCTGGCGGTCAGTATGATAATGACCAGCAGCGAATTTACAGCCATCAGGATAAACGCAAGCGTGTCAGGAGATGGAAAATATTCCGGTAGCCATGACACTGTAAATTGAGAACCAATATAATAGCTTAAAACGCAAAATTCGTTTTCCCGGACAACAAGTGCAAACTGCCTCCCCGTAGCATATTCAATATATTCTCCCTTTGCGTACAGCAGGGCAATTTCTTTTTCATCATCGTCCATATTGCTGTAAAGCTCATTAAAGTTCTTGTCCAGAATTAAGTAGCCGCATCCCTGTGGAATCACAACCTTTGTAATATCCGGGGCAATCGTCAGCGTTGGAATGATCTCTTTTACCTGCAATTCACTTAGATTTGCTCTTGTAGCTAATCCAGCATTTACAGCAAGTCCCTCCAAACCAGAAGGGACAATAATTGCCGCTACCAGCATGACAATGAGGGAGATAGCAAACTGGCGAAACAATATTTTCAATGTAGGTTTCTTTTTCACTCCCATTTATATCCTATCCCCCATACGGTGCTGATCGGACTTATTTTGAAATGCTCCAATTTCGCACGAATATTTTTTATATGCGTTGAGATCGTAGAGTTATCGCCTATTCCATCAAACCCGAAAACGGCTTCATAGATTTGTTCTTTTGTAAAAACCTGTCCCCGGTTTTTCGCAAGGTATTCACAGATTGAATACTCGCTTTTGGTAAGGGGAACCGGCTGTTCTGAAGCATACAGTACCTTTGCGGAAAGGTCAAATCTTATATCAGGCTCAAATGAAAGTATGCTGTGATGCTCCCTTTTTTCTCTGCGTAAATGTGCCGCGACACGGGCGCGAAGCTCCTGAATACGAAAAGGTTTCGTAATATAATCATCCGCACCGATGCCCAATCCAAACAATATATCTTCCTCTAATGTCTTTGCGGTCAGAAAGAGAATCGGGCAGTCTACCATATTCCTGATCTGTTTGCAAAACTCAAACCCGTCTGTGCCAGGCATCATCACATCCAAAAGAATGAGGTCATAGAAATGCAGCTTTTTGATGTCTACATCATCCGCATTTTGACAGACTGTTATCAAATATCCATCTTTCCCCAAACTGTTCTTAATCAATTCCAAGATAGAAACTTCATCGTCAACTACAAGTAAGTGGGTCAAAAAATCACCTCCCACCCCATTATACCACATTGTCGAGGTTACTCATCATTATTTTTAATGTCAGCTTTCCGATATTCATTGTTGATATTTACAGCTACGGCATTGCTTATATCCACATCCACAATACTGTAAACGTAGCCGAAACTGAAATCTTCCCCCGCCACATTTTTGAAGCGTTTCGATACCTGCCCGATTTCTTCTTGCAGTTCTGACATTTCAAGACATTCATCCGTTATGGTATATGTCAGGCCGTTATATGAAATTTCATCATAGTTTGCGGCGTTCAGCTCATAATACGGCAGAGATTCATTTAACGCCTTATTTTTATCGGCGGTATCGCGGAGCGCACCGCAGGCCGATAAGCATATAAGACTTACAAGCACAATTACCACGGCAAACAGGCACTTTTTATTCACTGTTTTTACCTCCCTCCCAACCATGAAACCAAACCAAACTGGCAATCAGCAGACAAACAGTGCAGCATACAGAAATAATCATACCGCTGAAAAAATCGGTTTTTACCTGTGCATACAGTTGGGGGCTATCCCATGCAAGCACAGTGTAATCCATAGCACGAACGCCCCAGGCCCAGGGAATATATTTCCATGTAGCGTCACCAAGCCCTGTTATCATAAGGGCAGCTATTAAACTCCCTGCAATTCCCAATCCCATAGATGCACCTTTTCCGAAGCTCATTCCCACAAACAAATGAATCAGGTAAATGGGAAGCATGGTAATCAACAATAGAATCCCTGCTTTCAGGTAAAGGCTTGCCGGAGCATCCCTATATAGTGCAGCGAATGTTCCTAACGCTAAAAATGTTGCGCCAAAAGCACAGATCATCAGAAAACCAAGTTTACCAATATACGTTGCCATGCGAGATGGGATTGTTCCCAACAAAAGCTGATAATGCCCGGCCTGATTTTCGATCTGAACAACCAGGCCCACAATAATGCCGATCAGAAACGGGAACGCAACGGCCAGCACTTCCAGATAGGCACTGATTTTGGTTGCCAGTTCCCATCTGGATATATGATAGTAACCCGCAAAAATCGCCGCACATATAATCGGAATCATGCTGTGCATATAGAGCAAAATGCTATGTTTACACTTCTGATATTCTGCTTTCCAGCAGCGAACCACAGATACCATAGTTACCCCACCTCCTTTTTCTCAAACCATCTTGCAGTTAAAAATGACAGCGCCGCAAACCAGGCCAGCGAAATGACCAATACAAGTATAATCATCCAAAATGCCATTGCCGTACTCTGATCTGCAACCGGCTCACCATTAGGCAAAATACCTAACACGGAAATCATAAGATGCGGCACCCAGCTATACGGGCAGATCATCCACAAAGAGGTTGTAGCCGTGAAAATCCCTAAAACGCTTCCAAGTCCGGCATTAAGAATAACCGTGACAAAGATACCAACTTTTTTTGATAACCATAAGCACAGCGGAACTTCCCATAGGCTTGCAATGACAATACAAGCTGTTCCGGCCGCAGCCTGCCAAATTCCGATTGTCAAGGGAATTTCGTTGATAACTAATATTGCAAAACCGCCCAACAGATTTAGCGCCAGGAAAATGAAATTCCCCACACAGGAGTAAATACCGGCCACTCCAATTTTTGCTTTCCAGACTTTGTTCTGCGAAACAGGCAATGAAGCAACGGCACGATATTTTAGTTTGCCATTATCCCGCTGTTCAATCAAGGCACAGGTGAGCGTAAGGAATCCAGGATAAAGCAGGATATACCACCAATTATAAGAATTGAGCTGGAACCAAAGAGGGGCAAAAAAGTTCATAAGCGCAGTTACAAACGGGGCCAGAACAATCAGCGTTTTTGTGAAAGTTCTCTTATGCTTTAGGTTCTCTGCCTGAATATATGCCATCTCCATTTAATATCCCTCCTTACCATTTCTGCGAATAACATCCATAAAGAGTTGTTCCAAATCTTCACCGGCGCGAAGCTCTCCCTCATATCCAAGGACGCCGCCAGCAATGATACCCACATGATCTGCAATCTGCTGGACTTCTGACAGAATATGGCTGGACAAAATAACTGTAATCCCTTTGCAGGGAAAAGAGCGAATTAACTCTCGAAGTTCCTCAATCCCTAAAGGGTCAAGGCCGTTAGTCGGTTCATCCAGAATCAAAAGCTGGGGACTGTTCAGCAATGCAATAGCAATACCAAGCCGCTGCTTCATACCAAGAGAAAACTGCCCGGCCCGTTTCTTGCCGGTATTCGTGAGCTGGACAATTTGCAATACCTCGTTAATTCGTGCATCGTCCAGGCCGAGCAATGTAGTTCTGACTTTGAGATTTTCGTATGCAGTCAGATTTTCGTAAAGCGGGGGCATCTCAATCAAAGCACCGATATGCTCCAGATCATTCCGCTTCCACGGGTGGCCGTCAAACTCGATGCTTCCCGATGTGGGGCGTAAAATGCCGGTGAGCATTTTTAAGATCGTGGATTTGCCAGCCCCATTCGGCCCCAGCAGACCATAAACCGAGTTGCGCCGGATGTTCAGTGACACATTGTTTACCGCCATTTGCCCCTTGAAATTTTTGCAGAGGTCAGTCGTTTTCAAAATCATATCCATATAATCAAGTCCTTTCTTTGATTTTACGGATAGCATACCGGGCAATTTTGAAGATTTCATAAAGATTCCCGAAAACAGAATATGAACAATACACCGTAACCGTGGAGCATATCGCAACAAAGCACCAACCTACGCATTTAGGGCCTTAAAAAGCCCTATATTTCAAGGTTTTTCCCGCATAGTCGGCGGGGTATGTGAGTGTTTTATCCTATCCCCGCCATAGTGCCGCTCTAAATGCGTAGAATTTACCAGCAGAAAATCGCCGGTTTCTCTGGCTCCATACTCCCAGATATGGTATCATGGAAAAAATCAATCTGACGGGGGTATCAGGATGGACGGACAAGAAAAGCTGCTGGACTATGAAACAATCAAAGCCGCCGTTGCCGGTGAGAAGTGGGCCACAGAAAAGGTGCTGGCCCACTATGCGGACTACATCGACGAGCTTTCCACGGTGGAGATCAGGCAGCCGGGCGGCAAAGTGAAAAAAGTCATTGACGAGGATATGCGGCAGCACATTTCCTTAAAGCTGCTGGAAGCGTTGCCGAGCTTCCCGCTGGAACAAGAATAACGATCAAGAGGGCTGCACCCTCTTACGCCGCTTTGCGGCTATCACCTGCACACCCCCGAAACAGATACACCCGCTGCGCGTCTGTACCTGTTTCGGGGGCTAATAATGACTGTAACCTACGCCTTTCGGGGCTGATAACCGCCAGTTTCAAGGCTTCTCCCGCACGTTTGCAGAGGTGGGCGAATACTTTATCCTATCCCCGTCAATACTAGGTTCTAAATGCGTAGGAACAGGCAAAAAGAAAAGACGCCGGACGCAAGCGGCCACATGGCCGCCGCGCCCGGCGTCTGCTGTTATTTATTCGTTCTCGTCTGTGAAATAGAATTTCTGGCTGTCATAGTCAGAATCCGTCATACGTTTCAGCTTGGAAAGGGTCTGCTGGGCCAGCGTCCACATATCCCCGTCCATACCCGGCATGGCTGCGGTGATCTTGCCTATCGTCCTGCGTCGGTCTGCGTTGTGGTACATACAGATCAAATTTTCTTCTTCCCCGGTAAAGTGCATCATTCCTCATACCTCCAATTCATTTTTCTTGGTTCTGGCCGCCGCCTTTTTCAGGCTGGTGGCCTGTTTGCTGTCGGCAAGCTGCTTGCGGATAGATGGCCGGGGCTTGCGAATACTCACATCACGGCGCTCATCTTTGTTAATCATGGCATATACCCCGTAGCGGACATATGAAAACAATGTTGAATCGAATGTTTTCTAAATTCCAAACTTGCAGGAACCGTATTTGGCGGAGGTGCAGATGCTGTTGGCGCAATACAGGGCAATCCGGCATTAAAAGAGGCTTATGGGATGGGAAAAAAGTTTAAGGGGATGTATATGCAGAAGTGCGGCTTGAGGGACGGATCACTGGTCCCGGTAACTGCATTGCTTGCGCAGGGATTAACGGATTCTTCTTTAAAATATCATCTTCAAAATGCAAAAAATCATGGTGTGACACAAAAAGAGATTGCGGCAGTGATCACACATGCCGCATTCTATGCAGGTTGGCCAAAAGCATGGGCTGTTTTCAATCTTGCAAAGGAAGTGTGGGAAACAGGCGAAGGAGATTTGCCATACGAAGAGGAAGGGATGCGTGCGCATGCAAAAGAGATGGTATTTCCAATCGGTGTATCAAATGATGGCTTTGCACAGTATTTTTCCGGCAGAAGTTTTCTTGCACCGATTTCTACTTCTCAGGTTGGAATTTTCAATGTGACATTCGAACCTGGATGCAGTAAACTGGATTATGTAGCATAAGAGTGTATAGCGTGTCTGTAGTCTGATTTTTGCCATAAATAAGTACAGGATACACAGAGAATAGAAAAGAATGTGTATTCAGTTAAATAAGAAATAGATAGCTGGTATGAGAGAACAAGGAGTCTTTCATACCAGTTTTTTTGTGGAAAAAGGGATAGGTTGCACAGGATCTGCCAGGAGATTTCAGTAGGTTTGGTGAATAGCTTTCTCCCAGAAGTGTGGTATAGTCTTGTGCTTGGAACAGGAAAACTACACAGAAGGGAGACACCGATATGACAGCACAGCCAGATATCATCTGGAATGAGCAATGCTTGGGGATACGGATAGGAGAACAGGTTTGCACCTATCTGAAAAAGCATGATGCGGAATACCAGAGACTGCAAAATAAAATACTGGAACTTACAGAGAGGTATCCAGTAATAGAAACATTTATGGAGTCGAATCAGGCAATCAGTCTAACGACAGAAGAGCATAAGGCAGTGCATCAATATTTCCGACTGGAAAGCGAAAAGGAAATGATAGAAGAACAGTACCATTTTTATATGGGACAGGCTCAAATGATCTCCTATGGAGCAATGCTTGGAAAAATTAAAAAAGCAATATTGGGAAATGATGACGGTGACACAAAGAAACTGCTGGAGTTGCTGCTGGATACCTGGATTGATGAGGTTGAAGATCAGCTGAAAGAAAATACAGTGTACCAGGGAATGCTTGAAAAAATATCGAAATATGAAGAACAGGTTCAGACAATGGGATTATCAAAAGAAAAGCGAAAAACAATAGACAAATACGTTACTGAAGTTAGTGAGAGATGGATATTATATGCGGAATCTTTATATCAGGCTGGCATGCAGAAAATTCTGGAACTATTAAATTTGTAAAAAAGGGACGGATAAAATGGGGAAGCACGAAAGGAACTTCCCCATTTGTCACTTCTATTCATCTTTGCCATCAATGAGAAATATGTATGAAACCTGAAAGATTTCAGCAATGGCTTTTAATTCAAGATCAGTGACATAACGCTTGTTTGTTTCGATTCTGGTGATTACATTTTTATCCATATCGTAACCAGCTAACTGGAGTTTATAGGCAAGATCACGCTGAGACATATTGTGGGTCTTGCGAAGTTCAATCAATCGCTGGCTAATCAGATTCTTCTCACCAGACTGTGTCCTTGGCTTTGGCATCTTAAATCTCTTCCTCTCTGGTAAAAGGATGGCTTGTCTCACTTTTTGCACCATCTGTATTGATTTTAACGATTGGACAAGGTAGAATCGGTTGTAAAAGTGAGACAAGAACAGAAGAGGGAGAAATATATGGAGCAGGTAAAAATAGAACAGTTTGCATTTTTATATTTATGCAGCGAGCATGATAAAAGGCTATTATTTAAGAAAGAAAAAATGCAGTTAGCTGATTTCGACAGGTTGACTTATCTGATTTATCATCTTGGTTTTAAGGAATATCACATAAAAGTTTGGATGGAATTTGCAGGAGACTTTAAAAAAGAATGGGATTGTTTGGAAGCACTTCAGGAAACAGGTGGATGTGCTGTGAGCATAGAAAATACAGAATCAGAGTCCAGATTGCATGAAATGTGGATTAGGGATTTTTGCAAAAATACACCAATGGAAATCAGAGAATGGCTTCGAGAATTAGCTTAAGAAATGTAAATAAAAATATACCCTAACTCATTTTTGTGGTATCATTATTAGTAGAGTTTGTGAAATTTGATTTTGCGGAAACCTGGAGTGATAAGAGATAAGTATAAAAGGAGCATATTGATATGAAGAATAGACGAAAGTTTTCTATTTTTATAAGTTCTACCTATGAAGATCTTAAAAAGGAAAGACAGGCATTGGTAGGTGTGGCACTAGAGAATAATTTTATTCCGGTAGGAATGGAGCAATTTCATGCTGCACCTACAAGTCAATGGAATGTTATAACAAAAATGATTGATGAGTGTGATTTTTATCTTCTTGTTATTGGTGCTAGGTATGGGTCAATTGATGAAGAAACTGGTATAAGTTACACAGAGAAAGAATACAATTATGCAAAAACTAAAGGATTACCAGTACTTGTATTGATTAAACAACCTTCGGCTATTTCTGAAAGTGAAAAGGATACCGGAAATGATAAGTATGATAAAATGAAGAAACTGGATGAGTTTAGAGAAAAAGTCAAAAATGATAAAAATACAGTTGATTTTTTCACAGATTTAAACAGTTTAAAGTATGTGGCATCACCGACATTTAGGAACGCCGTTAACTATGTTGATGATAACGCTGGATGGGTTCGATATCGAGATATAGTGGATATAATTAATGAAGAGGCAGAAGGACGAAATAAAGCAAATACTGAACTTGGAGAACATCAGCAGAAGATGCTAGATGACATGAAAGAGATGTTTTCTCAATTCTATAGTAGACTCACTGACCTAGAAAATAACCAGTTAACCTTGAAAGAAATTCCTACAGCAACAAGTGAAGATATCAAAAAATTGTTCCAGGTTGAAGATAATACGTTAATTATTGGAAATCCAGAAGAAAATAAATCAGTTGTAGGGCTAGATGATGTTGGGAACATTCCAGTGGACTCTGCCTTTTTATTAGTATATGCGGCTGATGGTGATGGGCAAATACTAAAGATACGGACACTTGGTTCACCTACTCAGATTTTTACATCAGGTAAGCAGTTTATGGCTGATAATTCAAAAAGAGAATCTGCGAGATGGGAAGAGGCTTTAGACAGACTTATAGAATGGGGCTGGGTTAAAGCTGTAGGGTATAAAGGTGAAATATTTGAATTGACCGGAACAGGTTATAGCAAAGCTGATTGGTTAAAGAACAATATGGCAATAGATACTTCAAAAGAACCGCTTGACGAGTTAAAAGAGTTTGAAGATTAATAAGAATTAAACTAATACAGTTATGCGTATTTATTTGCAAATATACATGGCTGTATTTTTTATTACGGGCAGGGCTCTTCGGGGTTCTGCCCTTTTTCTTTTTCCAGACCAAAAGACCACCTGCTGGAAAAGAACAAGAAAAACCTGAAAGGATGTGGTGACTTATTATTATAGGAATCGATCATGGATATTATGCCATCAAAACTCCCCATGTGTGTTTCCCGACTGGACTGACCGGGTACGATTATGAGCCGTATACCATGCAAAATGTCCTGCAGTACAATGGGAAATTTTATGTGTGTGGAACTGGGCGGCAGACGCTGGTGAGAAGCAAGACTTCCAATGACAATTATTATCTTTTGACAATGGCAGCCATTGCACAGGAGATCCGCTACCGCCGGGGAGAGAGGAAAACAGATGTGGTTCTGGCAGCCGGCCTCCCACTGGCAAGTTTTGGCAGGGAGAAAAAAGGTTTCCGGGAATATCTGTTTCGGAAAGAGCAGCCTCTGCGTTTCCGGTACGAGGATGAGAGCTATGAGATCCGGATTCAGGATGTAAAACTGTTCCCACAGGGATACTCAGCCCTGGCTCTCCACCCGGAATGTGTTCGGGACGAGCCTTCTGTTCTTCTCGCAGATATCGGTGGCTGGACCGTAGACCTGATGCGGCTGGACAACAGTGTTCCAAATGCCGCTACCTGCCGCAGCCTGGAACTTGGTGTGATCCGGTGTGTGGATGAGATCACCGAGCAGGTACGCAGAAATACCGGACTGTCTGTAACGGATATTCAGATCGAACGTGTTCTGAACGGCCAGAGCTGCAGCATGGACCCGGCCGCAAAAGAAATCATTGTCCGGCAGGGAAGGCTCTACACGGAGAAAATACTGTCTGCAATTATGGAAGCCGGGTTCGATCTGAAGGCAATTCCGTCCGTGATCATGGGCGGCGGAGCCAGCATTCTGAAACGGCACGTGACACCGCAGGACGGGCTGTGTCGGCAGATTTACCTGACAGACGTACACGCCAATGCTTCCGGCTATGAGCGGATTGTGGGGCAGATGTGCGCGAAGTAAAGAGACCCGTTTTCTCGTTCCGCCTGAACCTTGATAACCCAGATCACAAAAAGGCATGGGAGATCCTGCAAAGTGTTCCAGATGGACAGAAGAGCAGCTATCTGGTTCAGGTGATCTTAAAAGATCAGGAAAACAACCAGCTGGAGAAAAGCATCCGGCAGGCAATCCGGGAAGAACTGGCAGGTGTTTCCATTTCTGGCTCCGGGGAGAGTGTTTCAAAAAAGGAAGAAATCCCGTCCCAGATGCTGGATTTTCTCTCCGGGCTTGAGGATGCATTCTGAAAAAGTCAAGTCTTTCCTGGTGATAAAATAGCCAAATTTCAAGCAGTCAAATTAGTATAAATCACGGATTTTTGAAAGGGGTGATGCCTATTGAATGTTATTGGATCTGCATCCTTTGGGAGCTTTTGAGAGCCTCATATTCGTTGGGTATTGTGAATAGCTTTCTGTCACGTTTTAGGGTATGTTGTATGTAGAAAAAAGAAAGGAGAACGAACACAATGGAGATGAAAAACATATGCGGAAAAATCCCGGTAGAGCTGCATGAAAAGCTAAAACTGGAAGTCGAAGAGTTAGGAATCAGCATACCAAAATACCTTGAAATGGTAATCGAAGAACACATGACAAGAAAAGGAGAAAAGGCGAACATGGCAGATTTAAGAACAGTAGCAGTACAGGTAACCGAGGATTTATTTTCCAGACTGAAAGCAGTCCTCGCCAGGAATGGCATGAAACAGAAAGACTTCTTAATCGGGCTTATCGAAGATGCAATCGAAAAAGAAGAAGCCAAATGGAAAGCAGAGTCAGAGGAAGCCGAAGAAACAGAAATGGAAGATCCTGAGACTGCAAAATCAGAACCGGATGAAGAGTCAGTAGAACCTGAAGCAGAAGAGCCTGAGACAGAAGCACTGGAAGCTGAAACAGACGGAGAAATGACAGAACCGGACGAAGCTGAAGCAGATGAAGAGCCGACAGAGCCAGAAAACGAAGAGCCAGCGGAAGCAGAGCCAACAGAACTGGAAACCGAAGAAGCAGAAGAATCTGAGCCAGAGGAAGCGGAATCAGAAGAATAGACATCACAAAACAGAAACCAAGAGACGGAAACGGTGCAGAGAAATCTGCACTGTTTTTTTCGCAGCGAAGGGAGGCTGATAGCCGGAACAATTCGATTTTTTGACCTGTTCAGTGGAATCGGAGGATTCCGAGAAGGGCTGCACAGGGCAGGGGGCTTCACCTGTGTCGGACACTGTGAAGCAGATGCATATGCAGACCACAACTACCGGGTGCTGTTTGATACGGAAGGAGAGTGGTTCTGCAATGACGCAAGAAATATTGAAACAGAACGAATGCCGGACTTTGATCTTTTATGTGCGGGATTTCCTTGCCAGGCATTCTCAATCGCTGGACGAAGGGAAGGATTTGCCGATGCAAGAGGAACCCTTTTCTTTGAAGTTGCCAGACTGGTTGCAGACAAACGACCTGCGTATTTTCTCCTTGAAAACGTACCCGGTCTGCTTTCGCATGACAAAGGGCGGACGTTTCACACCATCCTCAGTACGCTATCTGAACTGGGGTATCATGTCGAATGGAAAGTGCTTAACAGCAAGGATTTCGGAGTCCCCCAGTCAAGGAAGCGGGTGTATATTGTCGGATATCTTGATGGAAGATGTGCCGGAAAAATATTACCTTTCCCAAAAGCAAATGGAACAGCTCTTATACAAGTCCATGCTGGCAAACAGGGAGAAAGAGTCTACGCAGAAGAAGGACTGAGCTGCACGCTGACCAGCGGGTCTGGTGGTATGGGCGGCAAGACCGGATTATACGAAGTCGGTATCCCAATCAAGGAAAACACCCGAAAAGGATACAAGATGGCCTACGAGGGGGACAGCATCGATCTCGGATATCCGGGAATCAACAGTCGCAGGGGGAGAGTCGGGCATGAGATCGCCCATACCCTGACGACCGGAAACCAGCAGGGAACACTGCATTTTGTAGATATCTCCCCTCCGCCGCTGGTGACAGACGTTGCAAGATGTCTGAATACCAGACAGGATTCCAGCATCCATAACCACAGAGGCGAAAGTTCCGGGGTGCTGGTGGAAGAACCGCCAAGGGCAGTGCTGACACCGGCCAAGGAAAAAGTCCGCCAGAATGGAAGAAGGATGAAAGAACCGGAAGAGCCAATGTTCACCATTACGGCAACTGACCGTCATGGAGTGATTTACCACGGCAGAATCCGCAGGCTGACGCCAAGGGAGTGTCTGCGGCTGCAGGGATATCGGGATGGTCAGATTTCCAAGATGGAAAAAGAAACATCGGATAATCAGCTTTACAAGCAGGCCGGTAATGGTGTCACTGTCAATGTCATTGAAGCAATAGGCAGAAATTTGAAAGCAGTAGATGAAGAGATCCAAAGCGGCTCACCTGTTCCAGAAGCGAAGGGTGGGTGAAGCAGATCGACCTAAAAGACCAGTATTTTGGTACAGAGATTGAGATGACAGGTATCAGCCGCTATGATGCGGCTGTTGCGATTGGAAGAATGTTCGGAACAGAGCCATATCATATCCGTTCTTACGATTCCTGGTGTGTAAAAGATTCAGATGGAAAAACGTGGAAATTTTCAAGAGACAGCAGTATCGACTGTGAAAGGCTGGCAAATGGTACTGTAATAGATGCCGATGGAGATTATTCGACAGAAATGGTATCCCCGAAATTGGAATATTCGGAAATGGGGAAACTCCAGGAAGTGGTGCGGTGTGTCAAAAACGCAGGTGCTTTTGTCAATTCATCCTGTGGCATGCATGTCCATGTGGACGCATCCAATCATACACCAAGGAGTCTGAAAAATGCACTGACGATCATGTACTGCAAAGAGGATATTCTGTTCAAAGCCTTAAATGTACAGACGAGAAGGGAAGATGAGTATTGCCAGAAAGTCCGTCCTATGGTATTGGAGAAGATCCGCCGGATGCCAAACAGCACCATCACGATGGAAAAATTCAAAAGGGCATGGTATGAGGGAAATGACGGAAGCTCCGAGCATTACAACTGGACAAGGTATTATGCCTTAAACCTACATGCTGTTTTTTCCAAGGGAACACTGGAATGGCGTTGTTTTGAAAGCACCCTCCATGCAGGAAAAGTCCGGTCGAATATCACACTGGCACTTGCCATATCCGCACAGGCGATCAACCAATCTTGTACCCATGCAAAAAAGACGGAGATCGGGGATAACCCGGCATTTACGTTCCGCACCTTTCTGCTCCGCCTCGGATTGATCGGGGACGAATACAAAAATGTACGGAAGCATCTACTTGCCAATCTGGACGGGGATAAGGCATGGCGGTATGACAAAAGTACCTATGCCTGTCTGCAGAATCCAAGACGGACAGATGATGCGAGATAACAGAATAATGAGAACAGACAGGCCGGGTGGAAACATCCGGCTGTTCTTATGCAAAATGAAGAAAAAGAAGAAAGAGGTAGAAAACATGAAGAGTAAATATCGATTCAGGCGAATCCTTTCAGGGGTGATGGCGGCAGTCACCATCTTATCCACGGTCATTTCACCGCTGACGGTGTATGCTTCGGAAGAGCCGAAAGCGGCGGAACCGCCAGCGTATGAATCCGTAAAGGATCAGCTGGATGAAAATGAAGTGGTAAAAGCCACCGATCTGGAGCTGGAAGTCGGACAGGACTTTGATGTTTCCACGGATTTTACAAATTTGGAAATCAAGGACGAAAGCAAAGTCAAAGTGACATTCCAGAAAGCAGAGAATGACGCCGGGGAGAACTTCAGCACCAGCCATGCAGACACTTACCATGCCGTTTATTATGTGGAGCCAGTCAACCAGAACCACCCGGTTTATCAGATTGGGAGAAACCTGATCGTAAAAGAGCCTGTGACAGCAGCTCAGAGTGAACCGCAGACAGAACAGGCAGTTACCGAAGAGGATACAGGTTCTGATGATGAGGAAGCTGCCTCGCAGGAAGAAACTGAGACAGTGCCTGTAGAAACAGAAATTGTTGAGCCGGAGACAGCTGAATCTGAAACAGAAGAACCGGAAGAAACAGAACCCGAATTTCAGGGTGGACTTTCTGAATCTGAGTTTGATGCCGCATTAGAGGAAGCCGAAACAGAAAATACAACCGATAAAGAATCCGGGCTGACACTCAGCGATGTTCTGGAGCAGGCAGGGGAACAGGATATTGACCTTATGGCAATGGAAGATGGGGAAACCGTTTCTTTCACCGCAGTCAATACCAGTACAAGAGCAACACAGGATGTAGATGTGACAAGAGGGACTGCATACTATTATGCAGACTACGGTCTGGGTTCTTATGTAACCTATAAATATACCATAAAATTTGGAAACGTGTCTGCAACTGCCTACTGTGTGCAGCCGTCAAAAGCAGGACCTGGGGATGGTGTTTATAAGATCACCAAACTGGGTGACAGCAAAGCACTGGCAAAAGTATGCTACTACGGCACAAAAGCATCCGGCGAAAATGGATTTTTCTCAGAGAAACATCCTGATTTTTCCGCTGGAAAACAGTTTATCATTGTCCATCTGGCTGCGTCTTATGCCAATAACAGTAGTGACGCTTTTTCCGGTACGAATGCAACCGGACAGGCTCTGGCAATGGAACTCTACAATTATTGCATGAGCCAGCCGGAGATACCGGAAGTGGACATGAGTTTCTCCAATGCAGATGTTACCGCATATATCAGCGGCAACAGCCAGAGAACAGAAGAGATCACCTTTAAGGCATCCGAACTGCAGACCATCACCATGAAACTGCCTTCCGGTGTCAAACTGCATAATGTGACAACGGGAAAAACAAGCAGTGCAGGTGCATCCGTGGAGATCTGCGGCGGTACCAAATTCTACTTATCTGCACCGCTGACACAGGCAGTGGATGTCAAAGGGGAATGGTCTGTTACCATGAAGGGAAGCATCATCAAAGACTATTCCGCTTACAAGATCACAACCGGAAGCGAGACACAGGACCTTGCCCTGGTATTTGGCGAGGGCGTGACCGATGAGAAGTATGTAGATTTTAAAGTGTCATGGGTAAAACAGGCAACTCTGGAGATCGTAAAGAAGGACCGCAAGAGCAACAAAGCCATCGCAGGTGCAGTTTATGGCGTTTACAGTGACAAGGATGGAAAGAACTTGATCACAAAGATGCCGGCCACAGATGCCAACGGAGCTTCCAGCGTTACGATCACCAAAACACAGGATACCGTATACCTGAAAGAGATCTCCGTACCAAACGGATATCTGCTGGATACCAAAGCCTACGATGTGAAACTGGTCATCGGAGATACTGTAAAACAAACCGTTACCGATGCAGAGCAGATGGCAAGCCTGACTGTTTATAAATTAGGAGAAGTCCTGACCGGAGCAAAGGTAACTGATGATGGTGTTTCCTTTGTTTATACCGAGCAGAAACAGAACCGTTATCTGGAATATGCCAAAGACACACTGGTGGCAACGGTGACAACCGATGAAACCGGAAGTGCCGTAGTAGAGAACCTTCCGCTCGGCAAATACCGTGTAGAAGAGAAAAAAACGCCGGAGGGCTACACCTGGAATGCCAAAGGCGAAGAAGTAACTTTTACCTATGCCGGACAGGATACCCCAGTCGTAGACGAAGAAGTGACTTTTACCAATGAACGCCAGAAAGTAAGCATCACCGTGGAAAAACAGGATGCAGAAACAGGAAGCACGGTAGCTGGAGCTACATTCGGTCTTTACAATAAGAACGAGATCAAATCCGGTGACAAGATTATTGTGAAAGCAGATACCTTATTACAGGAGATCACAAGCGATGAAAAAGGACAGGCACACTTCACCCTGGACCTGCCGCTTGGAACTTATTATGTGAAAGAAATTTCTGCACCGGATGGTTTTGTATCTTCTGACGAGATACTGGAATTTGATGCCACCTATCAGGGGCAGGACATTCCGACCATCAAGCTGAAATCTGTGAAGAAGAACCAGCCGACCACCATCGAGGTGACAAAATCCGACCTGACCACAGGCGTAGAGCTGAACGGGGCATCCCTTTCTGTTCTGGACAAGGATGGAAATGTGATCGACAGCTGGACTTCCGTAAAGGATGAGCCTCATGTGATCAAATACCTGACCGTTGGAAAAACTTATACCCTCCGTGAATCTCTTGCACCGCTTGGTTATTTAAAGACCACGGATGTGGAATTCACCGTTCAGGATACCGCAAAAGTACAGAAAGTGGAAATGAAAGACGATGTGCCGAAAGCCCTGCTGATCGTAAACAAGAAGGGTGAATTCCTTGATAAGATCACCCTGCTGGACAATGTCAAAGGCGTTGTAGAGCATCTGTTTGAGTACATCACAGGAAGCCTGTCAGACGTTACCTTTGAGATTTACGCTGCAGAGGATATCAAAGCAGCCGATGGTGTAAGCCCGGATTATTATGCTAAGGACGAGCTGGTGGCAACCGTGACTACTGATGCAAACGGTGTTGCAGAAGTATCTGACCTTCCGGTTGGAAAATACTATGTCAAAGAGGTGGGCACAGCATATGGTTATGTGCTGGATGAAGAACCACGATATGTAGATCTTTCCTACCGTGACCAGGATACCCCGGTTGTCGTATACGATGAGGACTGGCAGAACAACCGTCAGAAAGTAAAAGTGAACGTCCTGAAGAAAGAAAAGGATACCGACCGTGTATTAAAAGGCGGCATCTTTGGACTGTACACCAGAAACGACATCCTGTCCGCATCTGGAAAGGTGCTGATGGAAGCAGATACCCTGATCGAGTTAAAAACAACAGATGCAGATGGAAAGATTTCCTTTATTGCAGACCTGCCGATCGACGGAACATATTATGTGAAGGAGCTGTATGCACCGGATGGATTTGTCACCACCGGAGAAGAGCAGGAATTTGTTTTTGAGTACCAGGGGGATAAAGAAGTAGAAGCATCCTATGAATTTGTATTTGAAGATGAGCCGACAACCGTGGAGCTTTCCAAAACCGATCTGACCACGGGCGAGGAACTGCCGGGAGCCAGATTACAGCTGACGGATGAAAACGGGGCTGTTGTTGAGGAATGGACATCCACCAAGGAGCCGCACATCATCAAAGAACTGGTTGTAGGAAAATCTTACACCCTGACAGAAAACAAGCCGGCCGATGGATATGCCACTGCGGAAAGCATCACATTCACCGTAGAGAATACTGCGGAGATCCAGAAACAGGTAATGGAAGATGACGTGACCAAAGTGAAGATCAGCAAAACGGATATTACCGGAGATAATGAGATCGAAGGAGCCAAACTGACCATCACAGATGAAAATGGCAACATCGTAGAAACCTGGACTTCCGGTAAAGAGCCGCATTATATCGAAAAACTTCCGATTGGTAAATACACCCTGAAAGAAGAGCAGGCTCCAAACGGTTATGTCGTTGCAGAGGAGATCACCTTCGAGGTGGCAGATACCGCAGAGATCCAGAAGGTAGCCATGAAAGATGACACCGCAAAGGGACGTCTGATCATTGAGAAAACAGATAAGGATACCGGAGCAGCACTGAAAGATGCAGAATTTGAACTGAGGGATGCGGATGGCAAAGTGGTAGAAACCCTGACCACTGATGAAAACGGCCATGCAACCAGCGGACTGCTTGCAATCGGAACTTATAAGGACGGCAAATTTGATAAGGCAGCCACCTATTATCTGGTTGAGACCAAAGCACCGGAGGGCTATCAGCTGGATGAGACCAAACATGAGGTGACATTTACCTATGTAGATGACAAAACTCCAGTGATCGAAGTCATCCAGAAAGTGACGAACGAGAAGCTGCCGGAGGATACCCCGTTTGTAAGCAACCCGAAAACAGGCGATGACACCAACCTCTGGATTCCGGCCCTGTGCCTGATTCTTTCCGCAGGCGGTCTGATCGGCATGGGTGTGGCATCCAGAAGAAAGAAGAAAAAAGGGGGCAGATAGGCTGAAACAATTATATTTTGCGTATGGAAGCAACATGGATCTGGACCAGATGGCATATCGGTGCCCAAAGGCGGAGGTGGTAGAAATCGTCCGCCTGGAGGGGTATCGGCTGACCTTTGCAGCCGCAGGAAGCGGCCTTGCCACCATCTTCCCGGAAGAGGGAAGCCATGTGGACGGCGTCCTCTGGTCACTGACCGGGGACTGTGAAAAGAGCCTGGATCTTTATGAAGGCTATCCTGATTTTTACGACAAGCAGGAGATCACTGTCAAGAACAAAGATGGAAGAGAGATCAAAGCCATTGTCTATATCATGACAAAAGATTACATGCAGAACTTTAATCCGCCCGGACGGTCGTACCTGACTGGGATCTTAAAGGGCTGCAGACAGAACCAAATCCCGACAGAGCCGATCCTGAAAGCAGCAAGGAAACCGCCTGTGCCGGGAAAGACGCAGAAGAGTCAGCCAAAGAAGCAGAGAAAAGCCGGACAGGAACGATGAAGAAAAAACCAAAGACAGGAATCTTACAGAGGTTTTTCAAGATCATCTGCCTTGCAGTGACGCTGACAAGTGCCGGGTTTCTGATTTACCACATGGTATATCTTCCAATGGAGAACAAAAAGCTGGTGGCAGAGCTGAAAGGGAATTTCCCGGAGCCGGAAGCTCCGGGAGCCTCAGGCTCTGAAAAGAAAGACCAACCAGCTGGAAGAAAATGCCCGGTGGCTGCGGTAGACCTTGTTTCTCTTCGGGAACAATACCCGGATGTGCAGGGATGGCTGACAATACCGGATACCGGGATTGATTACCCGGTGCTTCAGTCCGAACAGGAGAATGGGGAGTTTTACCTGAAACGGAATTACAAAAAGGAATATGACATCAACGGAAGCCTGTTTTTACAGGCAGACTGTAAAGTGTCTGAAAGTCGGAACCTTATCATTTACGGTCACAACATGAACAGTGGGGCAATGTTCGGAAATCTGGACTTATATGCAGATGAAACGTACTATCAGGAGCATCCCTTTGCTTATCTTCAGACAGAGGATAGCATTCAGGAATACCGAATTGTCACGGTGCTGAAAGCAGACAGGAATTTGTTCCCATTCCAGCAGAAACTCGCAGATGCGGAGGCAGTGCAGGAATATTTAAAAGCAGCTAAGCAGAGGGAAGTGTTCGAAACCGGGGATGATTACCTGAAGTGTATATACGATAAGGTTTTGACGCTCGTCACGTGTTCATATGAATGGAGCGGTGCCAGGAACATCGTCCTGGCGGTGCCGGTTTCCGGGGCAGTGTGGAGTCAGAAGTGTTCGTAAGTACCAGAAAAGTGCAGAAAATGAGACAAATAATGACCGCACGGGCAGGGATGTGTTCAAAACAGGGGGATTATGTAAGGGTGTGCATTGGTAGTATTTAGGTTGAAAAAAGTGTCTGAAAGTACCAGAAAAGTGCAGAATGTGAGACAACTTATAACCCAGATCCGGCAGAAAGTGTTCCAGAAAGGAGCGTTTCCTGCCGTTATTATTTACTTGGAAAGGATGGTAACGATTATGAAACGATTTTATACAGCAGAATCCGTAACAGAAGGACATCCGGATAAGCTCTGCGACCTGATCGCAGACAGCATTCTGGACGCGTGTCTGAAAGAGGACGAAAATTCCAGAGTGGCCTGCGAGGTGCTGGCGACCAAAAGGAACATCATTGTAGCAGGAGAGATCACCAGCCGATTTGAGCCACAGGTGTTTGAAATCATCAAAAAGGTGCTGGAGAGTGCAGGCTATGAAGCAGAGGAAATCCACATGGATGCCCTCATCCACAAACAGAGTCCGGATATCGCCGGGGCAGTGGAGAGATCCAGAGAACGAAGGGCAGGGACTGTTTCTGTTCAGAGCGGACTTGCCAGCGGTGCCGGGGATCAGGGCATCATGATTGGCTACGCCTGCGATGAGACACCGCAGCTTATGCCGATGCCAGTGGTTCTGGCGAACCGCATTGTAAGGGAACTGTCTGCAAGCCGTAGAAGCGGATATATCACGGGAATCTTGCCAGATGGAAAGGCGCAGGTGACCGTGGAGTATGAAGATGACAGACCTGCCCGGCTGGATACCGTCATTGTGTCCTGCCAGCATGAAAAGGAAAAATCCCTTCGGAAGCTGGAGCATGAGATCCGGGAGAAAGTGTTACGCCCGGCACTCCGTATGCTGCCACCGGATGAGGATACCAAGATCCTGATTAACCCATCGGGCAGATTTGTGTGCGGAGGTCTGGATGCAGACACCGGACTGACCGGAAGGAAACTAATGGTGGATACCTACGGCAGCCTGGTACCGCATGGCGGCGGTGCATTCTCCGGGAAGGATTGTTCCAAAGTTGACCGTTCCGGGGCATACATGGCCCGTTACATCGCCAAAAACATGGTAGCTGCCGGACTTGCCAGCCGATGCCAGGTGTCCCTTGCCTATGCCATTGGGGTTGCCCAGCCAGTCATGGTGCAGGTGGATACCTTTGGAACGGGAAAGATCTGTGCGGATGACTGCCTCGCCGCAGCGATCCCTCTGGTGTTCGGGCTTACCCCAAGCCAGATCTGTGACACCCTGCACCTGAAGCGGCCAATCTACCGACAGAGTGCGGTGTTCGGGCATTTTGGAAGAAAGGAATTTCCGTGGGAGAAAACGGATAAGGCAGAGCAGCTCCGGGATACCGTGATGTAATGCCGTGGATTCCGGAAGAAGAAATCAAACGTGCAAGGGAGATCACCGCCATTGAATACCTGAAGAAATATCAGCCAAACCGTCTGAAAAAATCTTCAGCCAGAAATGAATGGGAGCTGACAGACCACGACAGCTTTAAGATTAACGAGCAGACCAGCCAGTGGCACTGGAAATCCAGAGATATCGGGGGCACCAGTGCTTTAAATTTCCTGATTCATGTAGACGGGTGTTCTTTTCTGGAGGCAGTGCAAATGCTGAAAGATGAGTATCCCACCTATATCCCTCCTCCAGTGGAAGCAAAGCCAAAGAAGCCATTTGTCCTGCCTACGGCCAGCCCAGACTGCCGCAGGGTGTTCCGCTATCTGAAAGAGCGGGGCATCAGTGGCGAGGTCTTACAGCGGTGTGTTCATTTGGGAATCTTATATGAGAGTCTGCCCTACCACAATGCCGTGTTCATAGGACGGGATGAAAACCAGGTGGCAAGATATGCTTTCCTGCGTGGGATTTACGATGCCAGCGGAAAGTCTTTTAAGATGGAACAGGCCGGAAGTGAAAAGGCATACGCTTTTTGTGTTCCGGCGAAATCGGGATGCAGACGGGTTGCTGTTTATGAAGCCTGTGTGGATGTGCTTGCCCACATGACATTGGAACAGAGACAAGGAAGCCGGGATAAGTACCGTCTGGAGCTTGGCGGGATCAGCGCACCAAAAGAAGGGCAGAGCCAGCGTAGCATGAAAAAGCCGCAGGCATTGGAACATTTTCTGTCCCAGCACCCGGAGATCACCGAGATCGAAGTGTGTACCGACAATGACTTTGCCGGACGGTGGGCGTGTGAACATATCCGAAAAGCCTACGAGGGAAGCTATCGGATCATCGAGAACTTGCCGGAAATCGAAGGGGCAGACTGGGCAGACATGGCAAAAATGGCTGCCCGTACACCGGAGAAACGGCAGAATAGGGAAGCGAGGTGATGCTTTGAAAGATAAAATAGAAGTGGGAATGCTGTCACCTCTGATGGCAGAGTTTATTCCGGACTATTCAGATATTGTGAATCTGGATGATGCGGAGCCATTGGAAGGACCTGACCTGGTGCAGTATCAGACATCCATCGCAGAAAAGGTTGACGAGATCAATCGGCTCGGTATGCCTGACAACCAGCCATGCAACCTGATCGATTATTTTGACCAAAACAAGGACATTAAGGAAAAAGTGGAACGCATTACAATGGCGGTAAAGGAACAGGAGGGCGTTTTATATGGCTGTGCAAACCTGACACTCCGGGAGAATCTGACACCAGAGGAATACCGTGTGGTGGGGCAGTATCTGAGAGGGCAGTACAGCGATGGCTGGGGAGAAAGTCTGGAACAGCGGGAGATCAAGGTAGACGGTGGTGAATTATACTTACATTTCTATGTTGGTGCCGGCTCGGATTTCCAGATACAGGTGAAAGCACCGGAAAACGGTGTGCAGGAAAAGCAGCCGGAACAAAAGCCGTCCCGTCCAGAACTTAAGCTCTTAGGGCATGACGGAAATATTTTCTCAACCCTTGGGGATGCCGCAAGACTGCTTAGACGTGCCGGGATGTCCGAACAGGCCAACGAAATGGCGGATCGTGTCCACAAGAGCAGCAATTACTATGAAGCGCTGGGAATCATCAGCGAATACGTGGAAACCGAGCTGTCGGACCACCGTGAACAGCCCAGAACGCCAAGAAAAGAAACACTGAAAAAAGAGGATACCTGCCGATGAGCAGTTCCATAAAGAAAAGCACTTCCAGAGAAATCTGGAAAATAAGCGACCGAAAGGATGATGCCTATGGGAAATACCCTGAAACTTGAAGATCTTTTAAAACCGGACTGTGTGCCGGATGAGTCTGCCGGAGGGGAGAACTGGCGTATCCTGCATGGAGATACCTTAAAACTGGTCAAAGGATTCCAGCCGGGGATCTTTGATGCAGTTATAACCGATCCGCCCTATGCGTCCGGGGGAACCAAGCAGAACGAACGCAACCGAACTACCAACCAGAAGTACAGCAGCATGAAAGCAGAAAATGCCCTGCCGGATTTTGATGGGGATAATAAAGACCAGCGTTCCTGGACCCACTGGATGGCAGAATGGCTGTACGATGTGCGGAAAGCCTGCAAGAGAGGGGCTCCGATCTGCCTCTTTATTGACTGGAGACAGTACCCGTCCATCACCGATGCCCTCCAGTGGGCAGGGTGGATCTGGAGAGGGACTGCCGTCTGGGACAAGGGGAACTCCCGTCCGCAGAAAGGCAGATTCCGCCAGCAGGCAGAATATATTGTATGGGGAAGCAACGGACCGATGCCGATCAACCGCCCGGTGTCCTGCCTTCCGGGTGTGTTCCGTTATGGGAATCCCCAGAACCGCATCCATGTGACAGAAAAGCCGCTCCAGCTGATGAAGGATGTCATCCAGATCTGTGAGCCGGGCGGCCTGATCTTAGACCCGTTTGCCGGAGCTGGTACTACCATCCTTGCGGCGGCAGAGTCGGGGTTTCAGGCAGTCGGCATTGAAGTGACCGATTCGTATTATAAGCTGGGAAGCGACCGTGTCCGCATTGCACTGGAAGCTGGGGAAGAAGCGGAAAACAAAGAACCACAGTAGCCGGATGTCTGGCAGACATCTGAAAAAGAGAAGAAAAGAATCCAGATGTCCACAAGACATCCACAGAGCGGAATGCTTTGTGGGTGTTTCTTTTTGGAAAAACGCCGGGCAGAGGAAACCTGTCCGGCCAGGAAAGGAGATGGTCGTATTGGAACAGGCACTTGCTTATGTCTGCTGTTCTGCAGAAGAAGGAAAGACCAAAGTACAGCGGTACTGCCGGAAGATCTACGAACTGGGATATGTGCCGATCTGCCCGCAGTACAGCTTTTCCCCATTCCTTGATGACGGGGATGCAGAGGATATGCAGGCCATGCGGAGAATGTCCCACCAGATATTAAGGCGGTGCAGGATGGTGGTTGTCTGCGGAAAAGAGACCACCGGGACGATGAACACGGAGATCAGCATGGCTGACAGACTCCATATCATCTGTACCACACTGGATGGGTTGAGCAAAATCAAGGAAAATGAATGATTCAGAAAAACGACTGGTTCAGAGGGGACGAAACCGGATGCGACTGGTTTTGCAAGCATAGCGTTTGGATATCCAAACGCACTTTGGGGAGAACCCCAATCCCCCATACCGAGCCGTAAACAGACGAAAGGAGAACGAAAAAATGTTGGGATTTATACTTGGCACAATGACCGGAGGAGTAATGGGCGTTTTTGCAATGTGTCTTTTCATAGCTGGAAAACGTGAGGATGAGGCACTGGAGCGGTGCCGGATGAAACCAAAGGAGATCATTGACCACGGCGTGTGCATCTGTTTTGTAAACAGCCAGGGAGAGGAACTGTTCCGTCTGGCAGACGGGGAAAGCCTTGTGCAGAATGCCCCAAATGGAGAGCGGAACGTATCCACCTGCCACTATCTGGATGCCGATTCTGCTATGATTGATGGGAAAAAATGGAACCTCCTGGAATTCGCAAAAGAGATGGAAAAGAGAGGGATCATGTTCGCCCCGATGGAGCTGTGCCAGGTATCGGAAAGGGGGTGAGGCCCATATGAAGAAAAAGATCATTGCTGCAGCGGTAGCCATCGGCGTCCTGGCAGGTTTCCTGATCTGGAAAAATCGTGAAATGTAATGACGCAACCAATAACCCGTTGGAAAGCAGGTGAAGAGATGAGAAAAAGGAACCATGTGATACCAGTCCGCCTCAATGCAAAAGAGCTGCGTTTTCTGGAAGAGCAGGTAGAAAAAAGCGGCCTGTCCCGTGAGGAATACATCCGTTCCATTGTCATGGGTGGCGAAGTCCGGGCAAGACCCTGTGAGCATCATACGGAGCTTTTGCGGAAAATATCCGGTCTGTGCAACAACGCCAATCAGCTTGCCCATGTAGCCAACGGCTGTGGGATGGCCGGGGAAGAGAGTATCCGGGAAATGCTCCGCATGACGAAAGAGACATGGAGGCTGGTCAAAGAGGAATGGTAGCCGATGGCATACACCAGTATCATCCCGGTCAGCCGTCTGGACAATTCCATCACGTACATCCGAAACAAGGATAAGACCACCAAGAAAGGGCAGAGTGCCGGCTCTCTGGAAGAAGCCATCGATTACGCCATGAATCGGGACAAGACGGAGCGTTCCGTTTTTGAGGATGCCATCGGCTGCGTCTGTGAGACTGCCTATCAAGATATGGTAGCTACGAAGAAACGATACCACAAGATGGACGGAGTACAGGGGTACCATCTGGTGCAGAGCTTTGTCAAAGGGGAAGTCACCCCGGAGCTTGCTCACCAGATCGGCATGGAAATGGCAGAAAGGCTCCTTCAGGGAAAATACGAAGCAGTCATCACCACCCATCTG
The DNA here is from genome assembly GCF_040924365.1 of Ruminococcus sp. 1001136sp1_2201st1_G3_2201SCRN_220225. Lineage (NCBI taxonomy): Bacteria > Bacillati > Bacillota > Clostridia > Eubacteriales > Oscillospiraceae > Ruminococcus > Ruminococcus sp. 1001136sp1_2201st1_G3_2201SCRN_220225. Next base: position 27,086 of record NZ_JBCOME010000009.1, read on the forward strand.
AATACGGAGCATTACCACAACCACATCGTGTTTAATTCCGTGAGCATGGAAGATGGGAAAAAGTACCACAGCAACAGCAGGAGTTACTATGAGGATGTGCGGAAAGCTTCGGATGCCTTATGCCTGAAATACGGCTTATCTGTCATCGAACCGAAAAACGGCAAAGGGAAATCCTATGCACAGTGGATGGCAGAACAGGACGGAAAGCCGACCTGGAGAACCTCGATCCGTCTGGACATCCGGGATGCTGTGGCAGAGAGCTTCACATGGAAACAGTTTCTGGAACAGATGAAGCAGAGGGGATACCAGTGGAAGCTGAACCGGAAGTACATTGCATTAAAAGCACCGGGGATGGAACGGTATATCCGTCTGCGGAGCCTTGGGAAGCATTACTCGGAAGAGAGCATCCGGCAGTGGATCTTGCAGCCCAAGAGCAGGATACCTGCTGGAAAAGAAGGAGATTCCAGATTCCCGAAAAAGAAGTTAAAAGGGATACAGGCCCTGTACTATTCCTATCTGTACCAGATGGGTGCACTAAAGCAGAAGCCGAAAAGGATCTCCCCGGTGCTCCGGGCAGACATCCGAAAACTGGATGCCAGGATCGAGCAGATGGAATTTCTACAGAAGCATCAGATTACTAGCCGTGAAGAGCTACTCGCCTACCGCACATCGTTGGAAGAGAGGGTACAGGCACTCACGAAAGAGCGGAAGCGGCTCTACCGGAGCGAACCGGACAGTGTCAGGATCGGTCAGATCACCGAAGAACTGAAGCCGCTTCGAAAGGATATCCGCATTTGTATCCGGATCGAACAGCAGTCCCAGGAGATGGAAGAAAAGATGCGTCTGGCAGAGCAGATCCAGAGACAGGAAGAAGAACAGACGGAGAAAAACAGAAAACCGAGAACAGAAAGCAGGTGAACAACATGAATTATGGAGGCGATGCGGCGGACCAGATCGTCCGGTATTCCCTAGACGGCGTGGACCACGGGCTCAGGCTTTCGGGTACGCTGGCAAAGCATCTGGCGGTATTTGTTGCCGCCGTATTAAAAGACCAGAAGAAAACGAGGGGCAAGACCAGAATGGTGCGGATGTTAAAGGAGAACAAGCCATTGAAGTTCTTCACTGTGCCATCTGACCGCCTGCGTGAATTCTGCAGTGAGGGCAGGAAACGAGGACTGCTCTATGTGATCATCCGGGATAAAAAGAACCCGGAGATGAGCGAGGTCATGGTCTTTGCCGATGATGCAGCCAAAGTCAACCGTGTCATGGATAAGATGAACCTTGATTTTGTAAGGAGCGAAGTCGGGGAAGCTGTCCATGAGGTAACCGCCGGAATGGAAGCACCGGAAACCGAAGCAGTACAGGAAACTGTGCAGATGCCGGAGGGCGAGGTGCAGTTTGAAATCAGCGATCTGGACGAAGCATTCCAGGTCGGTGACATGGACTTTTCTGAAGAGGAAAAGAACCAGAATCATCCCGAAAAGGAGTTTTCCGAACCGGAAAATTTTATCCCGGTGCAGGAAGAGGGGGAAGAGAATCTGTCCGGCTCTTCCTTGCACAGCAGAAATATTTCTACCGGGCAGGAAAAAGGGACTGATGCAGGGCAGAGGGAACAGGAGCGTCCCAGTGTCCGCCGGGAGCTGGAGAACATCAAACGGGAGAAAGCAGAGGAATCCCAGAAGCGGAGCCGGGAAAAGAACCGTGGACCAAGGAAAACGCAGAAGAAAGCAAGAAAGAAACGAAAGGTGAAAGCGAGGTAGGAGATGGACCTGACAAAATTTTTAGGGCAGGACTCGCAGGAGCAGTCCGCCCAGCGGTTATCGAAAGAAGAATATGCCGCACAGAAAAAGCAGGAGAGGGAAGAAATCTGGGGTATGATCGATGGAAAGGCACAGGAGGTCTTCCAGAATGGGGACTCCTTAAAAGGATTCCTTGATTTTATGGGACAGTGCAAGCCGCAGAGGACAGACAACCTGTTCCTGCTTTATGCACAGAATCCGGAGATCCGGCAGGTCAAGACCTTTGAAAAATGGAAGGAAGAAGGCAAGGTAGTCAAGACCGGAAGCAAGGGATACAACTTCATTGTCGGACAGGAATATGAAAAGGACGGTGTCATCCAGCAGGGGTACTCCATCCAGAAAGCCTATGACATCAGCCAGATCCGTACCAAGCAGCCAGAAGAGGCAGAGCCAAAGCCGATGGACCAGCTGATGGAAGCACTGCTGACCGACAGCGAGGTACGGATTCAGATCGCAGACAATCTGCCGGATAAGGTACAGGCACAGTACATCCCGAATAAGCGGACGATCTATGTCCGAAATGGCATGAGCGAAAATGCAACGTTCCATTCCATCAGCCGGGAGCTGGCCTGTGCATCCCTTGACCATCACGATGGAAGCTACAGCCGGGCAGGGGTATCGGCACAGGCCTATTGTGCGGCGTATGTGACAGCACAGAAATACGGCGTGGATGTCTCCGGTTTTTCCTTTGACAAGGTATGCCAGATGCAGGCATTCGGACAGAAAGATCCGAAAGAACTCCGCTCCTTTATCCAGGATGTAAAGAGTGCAGCCTATTCCATTGGCAAGCAGGTAGACCGCAACCTTGGCAAAAGCGAGCAGGAATTTATGACCGATGAATTTGCCATCCCGGAGGAAAAAACGGAGAAACCTGCCAAGAGTAAAAAGTCTCCGGAACGCTGATAAAAAGGGGCTTTTCCGGCTCTTTTGCAGTAGCTTTCCGGGAGGAAGTGTGGTATGTTGTGGTTGAGAAAAAAGAGGAAAAAAGGAGGCTCGCCTATGACAAGAATGCGATATGTAAAGATGGACCGGATCATGAACCACATGCTGATCCATGCACTCCGGGAAGTGTTCCGGCAGGAAAAAGAACAGGGGCTTCCGGTGGATACCACACGGGATCTGGTTCTGAAGCTGGCAGAGCAGGAAGAGGGAAAGCTCTACCTGACAGAAGCCGAACACAGCAAATCCGTGGAAGCCTTAAACCAGCTCCGGGACACATACCTGAAAAACGGACGCTATTCCGATGGGATCGACAGCGTCCTGTTAAAGATCATGAAATCCAGATACCGCCCATACCGTGGAAGGGGAAGATGAAGAAAGGATGTGGTACAAATATACAGAAATATGACACAAGAAAGAATAGAAGCCATGCGGAGAAGATATCCGCCGGGAACCGAGGTCACGCTTAACAGCATGGAGGGGGAGAGCCACATGCCACCCGGCTTAAAAGGTAAGGTGGATATGGTAGACGATGCAGGGCAGATCCACGTAAACTGGGAGAATGGAAGCAGCCTTGCCCTCGTTCCGGGAGTGGACAGCTTCCACATTACGGACCTGCCAAGAGCAGAGAGGCCCAAACAGCAGCCATCCCGGTAACAAACAGCCGGAAGTCAGACTGGGTGATTTGGCTTGCCGGACTGCCTGTCATCTGGTGGGTAGCAATCCTGCTTGCGGATGCCATCCAGCCGGGCAGGAATCTTTTCGAGCTGATGGAGGTTCTCACAGAAAAGCTGAACCATCCCTTCCAGTTTCATTATACGGAATACACCATCAAGTCGATGCTGGTCTGCACGTTACTTTACGCAGCCGGGATCGGCATTTTTTATTCCAGTCAGAAGAACTACCGCAGAGGGGAAGAACATGGCTCTGCCAGATGGGGCGATGCCCGGCAGATCTGTAAGAAATATAGCAAGAAGCCGTACTCCCAGAACATCCTGCTGACACAGAACTTCCGCATTAGCCTTGACACCCACAAGCACCGCAGATGTCTCAACATTCTCGTAGTGGGAGGCTCCGGTGCAGGAAAATCCAGAGGCTTTGCCCTGCCAAACATCATGCAGTGCTGCTGTTCGATGGTCATTACAGACCCCAAAGCGGAGCTGCTCCGAAAGACAGGGGGCTTGCTGGAGAAAAAGGGATATGAGGTGCGTGTCTTTGACCTCATCAATCCCGACACATCTTTTTGCTACAATCCATTCGAGTATGTCCACGATGACAAAGACGTGCTCCGTCTTATTTCCAATCTGATACAAAACACCACACCCAAAGGTTCCCAGTCCTCCGATCCCTTCTGGGAGAAGAGCGAAACCGCACTGCTTCAGGCACTGATGCTGTATCTGCTCCACGAAGCTCCGCCGGAAGAACAGAACTTCGCCATGATTATGGAGATGTTAGGCTCGGCACAGGTAAAAGAAGAGGACGAGGACTACGAGTCCCCTCTGGACATTTTGTTTGACCGTCTGGAGATGCGGGACCCGGACAGCATTGCCGTCAAGCAGTATCACATTTACAAGCAGGCGGCAGGAAAGACCGCCAAGTCCATCCTGATCAGTGTAGGTGTCCGGCTGGCAGCCTTCAATCTGCCGCAGATTGCCAAGCTGACCAATACTGATGAACTGGATCTTTCCAACATGGGAGAAAGAAAAGTTGCCCTTTTCTGCTGTATCCCGGATGCAGACACCTCTTTGAATTATCTGGTAGGCATGATCTACAGCCAGCTTTTCCAGACGCTTTATTACATGGCAGACCGTGTGCATGGCGGTGCCCTCCCGGTTCCGGTCAACTGCATCATGGATGAGTTTCCAAACGTATCCCTGCCAAATGAGTTTGAGAAGATCCTGGCAACCTGCCGTTCCCGTTCCATTTACTGCAGCATCATCATCCAGAACATGAGCCAGCTAAAGGCTCTGTTCAAGGACTCCTGGGAAAGTCTGGTGGGCAACTGCGATGAGTTTTTGTACCTGGGCGGCAATGAAAAAGAGACACACAAATATGTATCAGAATTACTGGGGAAAGAAACCATAGACACCAACACCTACGGGCAAACCAAAGGAAAATCCGGCAGCTACTCCACCAACTTCCAGCAGAGCGGAAGGGAGCTGTTACAGCCGGATGAAGTCCGTATGCTGGATAACCAGAATGCACTTCTGTTTATCCGCGGGGAGCGGCCCATACTGGATGCCAAGTATGACCTGATGAAGCATCCCAACATCCGGTATACCGAGGACGGAGGTGCCGGCCCGTTCAATTATGCGAAAGCACCGCTGGCGCATGACGATTTTACATTTGACGAAACAAGATATGACGATTACGAACTGCTTCTGGATGAGGACATCATCGGGGAGCTTTTTTGATGGGAGGAATGCCAATGAATTTACTGAAAAATAAGAAACACACAGAAATCAGGAAAGAGACCGCACCGCTAAAGATGAAGAGAGGGCAGAAGAAACTGTTTGCTCTGTATGCAGTCATGGTACTGTCGATCTGCATTGGGGCGACCTGCGTTTATGCCGCAGGCGATCCGCTGACCGTAGTCAATAACCTATCCACGTTTATCTTTTCCCTGATCCGCGCCATTGGCCTGATTCTGCTGGGATTTGGTATCGTGCAGGTCGGTCTGTCCTTAAAGAGCCACGATCCAAGCCAGAGGGCAAACGGATTTTTGACACTGGCAGGCGGTATCATCATTACCTTTGCAAAAGAGATCCTGGACCTGATCATGGGATAGGAGAAGAGTCCAGAAGGGGAGCCATGCGAAATGCCGGCTCCCTGCTCACTTTTGAGGATGGGAGGTGAAACTGTTTGAGTGATAACTGGATCGTACAGAATCTAAATTCTGCCTTGCAGACCTGGAGCGACAAGCTGGCTGAAATCTGGACACTGCTGACGCAAAGCCCGGAGAATTTCAAGGGCGGGGCAATCTGGAGCGTGATGACGAACATCAACGGTGGACTGAAAGCCATCGGGTACGGCCTGCTGGTTCTGTTCTTTGCGGCAGGGCTGGTAAAAACCTGTGGGAGTTTCACGGATATGAAAAAGCCGGAACACGTAGTGAAAGCCTTTATCCGTTTTGCACTGGCACAGGGAGCCGTTATGTCCGGCATGGAGCTTCTGACAGCGATCTTTTCCATTGTGCAGGGCATCGTGACCAACATCATGTCCCACTCCGGGATGGCAGGGGGAACCGTAACGGAACTGCCCTCGGAGATCGTGGACAAGATCGAAGCGGTCGGGATGCTGGAATCTATCCCTTTGTGGATCGTAACTTTATTAGGAAGCCTGCTGATTACGGTATTGTCATTTGTCATGATTCTGACTGTATACGGGAGAATGTTTAAGCTGTATATGTACACAGCCATCGCACCGATTCCATTGGCAACCTTTGCCGGGGAGCCAACCCAGTCTGTAGGAAAGAACTTTATCCGTTCCTACGCCGGGGTATGTCTGGAAGGAGCCATCATCGCACTGGCCTGCATCATCTTTTCGGTGTTTGCATCAAGTCCGCCGGCCATCGGGGACACCAGCCTGTCCGCCGTGACCATTGTCTGGAATTACGTCGGGGAACTGGTATTTAACCTGCTGGTACTGGTCGGGGCAGTCAAGGCATCCGACCGTATCGTAAAAGAAATCATGGGATTATAGGAGGCGAAAAAAATGGAAGAACCAAAGACACTGAGCTACGACTGGCAGTATGGCCGGGAGGAATTATTTCTCAGGGTAGACAGTTACATGAGCGATGACAATCTCTATATCGGGCTTTACCATATGGAAGATGGATACCCGGAAAGCTTTGCAGACCTTACGGTAAACCTGCCTTTTGCTCCGCTGGGCGGTATCAATGAAGCCTATATCGACCACAATTTCAGCAAAGAAAAGCTTCGTTTTATAAAGCAGCATAAGCTGGGAACGATACAGCCGGATACCGCATCCTCCGGTTACTGCATCTTCCAGAGGGTTGCATTCGACCTGAAAAAACTGGCAGAGCTTGATCCGGAAGGAACAAAAAGATTTATGGAAAGAAATGGCATCCCGCAAAGGGATGTACCAAAACAGAAACAAAAGAAAAAACAGAGATTACAAAGAGAAAGGTAGGAAACAACATGGAAGTGAAAATGAATAAAGAAATCCGAGACTATCAGGAGTCAATGTTCTGGGGCTTAAGCTTCCGGCAGTGCTTATTTTCGGTACTGGCGATCCTGGCAGCCCTTGGAATCTATTTTGTCACCCGGAAATATGCCGGGGAACAGGTAACCGGATGGCTGTGCGTGCTTGGGGCGGCTCCCTTTGCAGCCTGCGGCTTTTTCCGTTACCACGGCATGACGGCAGAACAGTTCGCATGGGCAGTCATCAAATCCGAACTGCTGTACCCGAAACGGCTGGTATTCAAATCAGAGAACCTGTACTTTTCCTGCATGGAAGAGAGCCTGCGGCTGGGTGAAAAGATGATGGGAAACGGAGCGGAACTTCTGGAAAAGAAGCGGACGAAACAGAAGAAACCAAAGAAGCGAAGAGGAAGGGGTGATGCCTTTGATTAAAACCCTGAGTCAGACACTGAAACAGGACAAGGAAAAATTTAAAGTACCGAAGTCTGTCCAGCAGGCCATCCCGATTCGCAAGATCTGGCCAGATGGTATTTTTCAGGTGGAGAGCAAGTATTCCAGGACATTCCGGTTTACGGATATCAACTATTCCATTGCCAGTAAAGCGGATAAGACGGAAATGTTCCTGGACTACTCTGAACTTTTAAATGCACTGGATTCTGGCTGTACGGCGAAGATCACCCTGAACAATCGTAAGATCAACAAGGAAGAGTTTGAGCAGTCCCTGCTGATCCCGATGAAAGGGGACGGTCTGGACGAGTACCGGAAAGAGTACAATGACATGCTCCTTTCCAAGATCTCCGGTACCAACAACAGTATCTACCAGGAACGCTATCTGACCATCAGCGTCCACAAGAAAAACATCGATGAAGCCAGAACCTATTTCGCACGTGTGGGAACGGACATCATCACCCATCTGGCCAAGCTGTCCTCTATTGGGGAAGAGCTGGATGCAGAGCAGAGGCTACAGATCTTCCGGGACTTTTTCAAGGCAGACGTTCCACAGAGTTTTCCATTTGACATGAAAGCCTTTGCGAAAAAAGGACACAGCTTCAAAGACTGGATCTGCCCGGACACAATGGAATTCCATAACGACCATTTCAAGCTGGGCGAGCAGTACGGCAGAGTCCTTTTTATGGAAGATTACGCCAGCTATGTAAAGGATGAGATGATCTCCGAACTGTGCAGCCTTGGCAGGAACCTGATGCTGTCCATTGATATCATCCCCGTACCGACAGACGAAGCGGTGCGTGAGATCCAGAACCGACTGCTGGGCGTGGAGACAAACGTCACCAACTGGCAGAGACGCCAGAATGCCAACAATAACTTTTCAGCCGTAGTTCCCTATGACATGGAGCTGCAGAGAAAAGAGACCAAGGAAATGCTGGACGATCTGACCACCAGGGATCAGAGGATGATGTTCGGCATCCTGACAATGGTACATATGGCAGACAGCAAGAAACAACTGGACTCCGATACGGAAACCCTGTATTCCATTGCGAGAAAACACCTCTGCCAGATGGCAACTTTGAAGTGGCAACAGGTCGATGGACTGAATACCGTCCTGCCGTATGGCCTGCGGAAAATCGATGCAGTGCGTACCCTTACTACAGAATCCACCGCCGTCCTGATCCCGTTCCATACGCAGGAAATCATGCAGCCGGGAGGCATCTATTATGGGCAGAATGCCGTCAGCAAAAATATGCTGGTGGCAGACCGAAGGAAGCTGTTAAACGGCAACTCTTTCCGACTGGGTGTCAGCGGCTCCGGCAAGAGCTTCTCGGCAAAAGAGGAGATCGTAGACCTTGCCCTTTCCACGGAAGATGACATCCTCATCCTCGATCCGGAGTCGGAGTTTGCTTCTCTGGTGGAAGCCTTAAACGGAGAGGTCATCCGGATCTCGGCAACCTCGGATACCCATCTGAATGCACTGGATATGGATTCTGCCTATGGCAATGACCGAAATCCTCTGATTGAGAAGTCAGAATTTATCCTTTCCCTGTTTGAGCAGCTCGTAGGAGCCGGAAACCTTTCGGCAAAGGAGAAATCCATCCTTGACCGCTGCACCGCAGATGTGTACCGGGATTATATGAGGGGCGGTTACAAAGGGCAGGTGCCGACCTTAAAGGACCTGTACCGACAACTCATGCTCCAGCCGGAGGAAGAAGCCAGAGGGCTGGCTCTGTCTTCGGAACTGTTTATCAATGGCAGTCTGAACACCTTTGCCCAGGAAACCAATGTCAACACGAAGAGCCGTATCATCGACTATGACATCCGGGAGCTGGGCGAACAGCTGATGCCCCTTGGCATGCTGGTCACATTGGATTCGATTTTTAACCGTGTGATCCAGAACTGGAAGAAGGGAAAAACGACATGGATCTTTGCGGATGAGTTTTATCTGCTGTTCCGCTATGAATACAGTGCGGACTTTTTCTACCGCCTGTACAAGCGTATCCGTAAGTATTCCGGATTTGTAACCGGACTTACCCAGAACGTTGAGGAACTTCTGAAATCCGATACCGCCCGCCTGATGCTGGCGAACAGTGAGTTCCTGATCCTTTTGAATCAGGCTACCACCGACCGGGATGAGCTGGCGGCACTTCTGAATATTTCAGACAATCAGTTATCCTACATCACCAATGTGGGTGCCGGCCATGGTCTGATCCGCTGTTCCGGGAATCTGGTGCCGTTTGAAAATTCGTTTCCAAGAAATACAAAACTGTACCGCCTGATGACAACCAAGCCGGGCGAAGCGTAAGAGCGGGACAAGCCGGGACTGGAGGTGAGAGATGAAGGATATCAAAACCAAAGAAGTTACAACAAAACCAAAGACCAAAAATCCTGCCTCCAGAATCCCCAAGGAGCTGATGCGGACGGCCATACTGGAGAGCAAGGAAAAATCCCAGACCATCGCAAATGCCAGGGACAATGACATGGGAGAACAGTCCCCATCCGAATATGCCAGTGGGAAAGTCACATCCGCAGAGGAATGGGCTGCAAGAAAGACAGGCAGAACTGTAACCAGAGCCGGAAAGACAGCCGCACAGACTTCCTACGAGAAGATCAAACAGAGAGCCGCTGGCAAAAAAGAAGCGGAGAAAGAAACCGCCAGAGGAACAGGGGACACACAGACCGCCAATCCTGCCAGCCGGGAAGCTCAGGAAGCACAGATCCGGGAAGTACAGATCCAGGAAGCCCAGCGGCAAAAGGTGGTTTCAGATGCCGTCAAAACGAAAGAGCAGAAGATCCGGGCTGCCAGGGAGACACCAAGAATCCAGAACAGACAGGAAATAGCAGAAATGAAGCAGCTCTCCATCCGAGAACAGAGCCGGAAGAAGGAAGCAAAAGATACAGTAAGGCAGACCGCCATCCGACAGAAACAGCCGGAAACCATTCGGATTAAAGAAAAACCAAGGAAACAGCCGGAGCCGAAAACCATACAGAAGCGTATCATCAAGACGGCTCCCCAGTCTGCGAAGATCAGCGTCCAGCCAGAGCAGAAGCTCCGTGCGGCCAGCTCCAACGCCCTGACAGCCCGGATGCAGAAGCAGATGGAACGAAGGGCAGCGAAACAGGCGGCGAAGAAAGCAGCCTTGCAGACTTCTGATGGAATCCGTCGGATACAGAAAACGGCAAGGGCAGGGGAGAATACATTCAAGGCAGCTAGGGCCACCGTGGAAGTGGCAGCGAAAACCGTGCAGTCCATGATGGCTGCACTGGGAGCCGCCGGAGCAGTTATCGTTCTTTTATTGGTTATCATGGTTGGAATCATTGGCGGTGCGGCATTTTCAGGAAGCTCAGAGAGCAACGAAGCATTGAGTCAGGAAGTCCTTTCCTATACAACAGCTATCCAGAAATATGCCAACCAGTACGGAATCCCCGAATACGTTTCCGTGATACAGGCGATCATGATGCAGGAATCCGGCGGCCGGGGAACCGATCCCATGCAGAGCAGTGAGTGCCCATACAACACCCGGTATTCCAACAGCCCGAATGCCATCCAGGATGCCGACTATTCCATACATGTAGGAATCCAGTATTATGCGGACTGCCTGAAGGAAGCCGGATGCACCAGCCCCCAGGACATGGATAAGCTGAAGCTGTCCCTGCAAGGGTATAACTACGGCAACGGATACATAACGTGGGCGCTCCGAAACTACGGGGGCTACAGTGCAGAAAATGCTCTGCAGTTTTCCAATGATCAGGCTGCTTCGCATGGCTGGAGTGCCTATGGCGATCCAGAATACGTCCCTCACGTCCTGAGGTATTATTCCAGCGGCGGATTGTTTGCCGGCCTGTTTGGAGGCAACGGCCAGATCGTATCCGTGGCACTTACCCAGCTTGGAAATGAAGGAGGCCAGAAGTTCTGGTCATGGTATGGATTTGACAGCCATGTGGCGTGGTGTGCCTGCTTTGCCAGCTGGTGTGGGGATCAGGCAGGACTGATCGAGAGCGGCAAGATGCCGAAGTTCTCCCTATGCGATGATGGGATCGCGTGGTTTCAGGGCAAGGGAAAATGGAAGAGCAGAGGATATTCGCCAGCACCCGGAACCCTGATCTTCTTTGACTGGAACGGGGACGGAACCTCAGACCATGTGGGAATCGTGGAGAAAATTGAGGGAAGTACCGTATATACGGTAGAGGGAAACTCCAGTGATGCCGTGAACAAGAGAAGCTATGATATCAATAACGGAACGATCATGGGATACGGCATACTTTGAAAATTAATATGTTGACTCTTAGAGAGTAGTCAATAGTTTAGATTACCTTGACTAAAAAACAAATATAAAGTATTATGTGATTAGCTTCGACTAACTAGAAAAAGGAGGGCGCACGATGACAAACCAATATATGACGAAGCTGTATCACGATCTGCTCTCCAACTCTCCGCAGACAGTGACAATAGATATTCCGGCTGATATGGGAACAGGTCAGATTTCGCAAGTTGTTACAAAGCAAGGAGCAGTTGTTTCGGACTGGAAAATGAATTATTTTTCAGATATGAACGTGCAGGGAGTGAGTAGCGAAGAATACATTCAAATGTTGTTCTGCTTCAATGATGGTGTTTCCTGGAATATTGCAGATAGCCGACAAAGTATCAGCATACAAAAAGGTGAGTCCTGTATTTATCGTGGACACGGGAAAATGGAATATCTGTGCTATTCCAAACAAAACGATTTCCTTTTCAAAAATGTAAAAGTACCACTGTCGTATTTCCGTAAAATTATGAATGACTATTTTGATGTTGGTGAGATTGAGGTTTATCAGAAAAAACTATTGGAAGGTATATCAAAAGTAGGTATTACTCCCTATATGGAGCACATTTTTGCGGAACTGAAAGACTTCACGCAATATCGCGGCGGATTGGGATACCTGTTTTTGGAAAGCAAAGTTTTTGAGTTGTTATCTGTATATTTGAGTGAGATTTTGGAACTGAGTATTCTTGCGTCAACTTATATAGCAATTTCCAGAAGTGACCGAGAATCCATCATAGAAGCGAAGAGAATCATTGACAGTCAGCTTGCTTTGGCACCAAGTTGTGAGGAATTGGCTCGAAAAGTCAATATTAGTACTTCAAAATTGTCAAAGGGTTTTTCCTCGCTGTTTGGAACATCGGTTCATGCGTATATTATAGATCAGCGATTGGAAAAGGCGGCAAGTCTACTATTAGAAAGTAATTTGAACGTAAGTCAGGTGGCAGCATTTGTAGGCTATTCAAAACCGAGTAACTTTGCTTCGGCATTCAAAAAGAAATATGGGGTAATTCCTAAAAACTATAAAACGGAAAATACGATTGGTTAAAATTAAAAAATACCGATTTTGGGTAGAATAAAACCGTTTTTGGGTTGGAAATGTAGGCGTAAATTGTTATTATATGTGGTGTAGTTAGAAAATGCTAACTACACCATTTTTTAGATAGGAGGATACTGGTATGAGTTCCCAGAAAAAAAGTTCCCGGCTTGAGGGAAAAGATTTAATTACTATCGGCATCTACACCGTCATCTATGTCGTCATTGTTATGCTGGTGGCGATGCTTGGCTTCATCCCCATTTTTATTCCGCTGATGGCGGTGCTGTGTCCTTTGATTGGCGGCATCCCCTATATGCTGTATGTTACAAAGGCTAAAAAATTCGGGATGACTGCAATCATGGGTTTCCTGATTGGCCTAATCATGGTGTTCTTCGGCAACGGCTATCTTACTATGGTAACTGGTCTTGTTGGCGGCCTGTTGGCTGACGTGATCCTGAAAAAGGCAGACTACAAAAGTGCAAAGAGTACAGTTCTTTCCTGCGGTGTGTTCAGCATCTGGGTGTTTGGCAACTTTGCTCCCATTTTCCTGAACCGTGAAAGCTATATGGTAATGCTGACTGAAGGATACGGCGCTGAATATGCAGCTACCCTTAATACATATATGCCTATGTGGATTGCGCCTATTCTGCTGGTTGCCTGCTTTGTGTTTGGCCTTGTCGGAGGTATGATTGGGAAAGCCATTTGCAAAAAGCACTTCCAGCGTGCCGGTATTGCATAATGGCGCGGGAAATTCTGCTCAGCAAAAAAACAGAACAAGGGTTGCGGCTCGATCCGCGTACAAAACTGTTGCTCATCTTCATCATAAGCATTTTTGTCATGGGTGGAACAGGCGGAGAAGCTATGGGACTGATCCGCCTTGTTCTTTGTGTAGTTCCGGCTATATTGCTGCTCACCTCGAAACAATGTGCAAAAGCTGTGGGCTATATTGCTGTGTTTTCTGTTTTTTATGCTGTCCAAATTTATGTTTTGCCGCACCTTACGGGGATATTGAATTTCCTTGTTCTGTTTACAACAGGATTCTTCTGCCGAATCCTTCCCAGTGTTGCGATTGCTGCCTATGCAGTGAAAACAACAACGGTCAGTGAATTGATTTCCGGCATGGAAAGAATCCATATGCCTAAAGAAGTGACGATCCCCTTAACGGTCATGTTCCGCTTCTTTCCAACTGTCTTTCAGGAGTCAGAAGCAATCAGTGACGCTATGAAAATGCGTGGGATTAAACTTGGAGGGAAAAAATCTTCAAAAATATTGGAGTATAAGCTGATCCCGATGATTACCTGCTCCGTGAAAATCGGTGAGGAACTTTCCGCTGCGGCAATTACCCGTGGCCTCGGCGCTCCTGTCAAACGCACAAACATTTGCCAGCTTAAATTCAATTTTGCCGATGTGGTGCTGATCTTGTTTTGTTGCTTTGTAGTGTTTTGGGCGATTGCTTCCCCGATAATTTCCGCAGGAGGGATTTTGCCATGATAGATTTTCAAAATGTTTCTTTTTCTTATGGTGAAGAATCCAGCGGCGGAGGGATTAGAAATGTCAATCTCACCATAAACACAGGGGAATTTGTTTTACTCACGGGAGAATCCGGCTGTGGGAAAACAACGATTACCCGTTTGGTAAACGGGCTGGTGCCTCATTATTACGAGGGCAATTTAGAGGGCAATGTCCTTCTGGACGGAAAAAGCGTATCAGATACGCCGCTTTATGACTTGGCTGCTATGGTGGGATCTGTATTCCAGAATCCCAAAAGTCAGTTTTTCAACGTGGATACGGATAGTGAATTAGCCTTTGCCTGTGAAAATTTAGGCTATCCTCAGGAGGATATCCTGAAAAGGATTGACCGGACAGTTTCCGATTATCATATTGAAGATTTGATGGGGCGAAGCGTGTTTGCTCTGTCCGGAGGCGAAAAGCAAAAAATAGCCTGTGCTTCATCAAGTGTATTGCTGCCGGGAATTATGGTCCTGGACGAACCATCTTCTAATTTGGATATGGCTGCTATTGATGACCTGCGGCAGGTCCTAAGCCTCTGGAAAAAGCAGGGCAAAACAATTCTGATCGCAGAACACCGCCTTTACTACCTTCACGATCTTGCAGATCGTGTGCTGTATGTAAAAGATGGGGAGATTGAACGGGAATACACGCCTGCTGAATTTGACAGCTTATCGGATGGCACTCGAAAAGAAATGGGGCTGCGGCCGTTTTCTCTCTCGAAGTTGAAGCCTGCGAATCAGTATCAGGCGCATACAGCTAAACAGATGGAATTTCAAAATTTCTGCTTTGCGTATAAAAAGCGGGAACCGGAAAGCCTCCATATTCCGAGTGCAGAACTGCCTGTTGGAGAAACGATTGCCATTATCGGTCTGAATGGCGCTGGAAAATCTACTCTGGCCCGCTGTATTTGCGGACTGGAAAAGAAGTGTGGCTTTTTGCAGGTTGACGGGAAAACCCTTGATTGGAAAGCCCGGCTCAAACATTGCTACATGGTAATGCAGGATACCAGCCATCAGCTATTTACCGAAAGCGTGGCGGATGAAGTGCTTCTGAGCATGGACAACAAGGATGAAACTGTTGTGGATAAAATCCTTAAACAGTTTGATCTGCTGGAATATAAAGACAGGCACCCGCTTTCTCTTTCCGGCGGGCAAAAACAGCGGGTAGCGATCGCGTCTGCCATTGTGAGTAACCGGGAGATCATTGTGTTTGACGAACCAACAAGCGGGCTTGATCTCAAACATATGCGGGAAGTTGCGCGGAGTTTGAAGTCACTCGCGGATCAGGGCAAAACGCTTCTTGTTATTACGCATGATCCGGAGTTGGTGATGGCGGGATGTTCGTATGTAGTCCATATGGAAAAAGGGCAAGTAAAAGAAAGCTATCCATTGGACGAATCCGGCAGTAAAAAGGTTTTGGATTTTTTCCGAATCCGCCAGTGAATTTTAGAAATTATGAATGTCAGGGCCGCCTTGACTGGACAGAAAGATAATGATAAGAGGCCGCTTTACTTTGGCGGCCGCTTATTTTTGAAGCACAGACAGTACGGCTCAATATAAGGAGGGCTTATGTTCAAAAAAATCTTTGAGTACGCAGGACCATATAAGAAAAATATGTATGTGGCCACGGTTGTCGTACTGGTCAGCGTTCTTATGGGCATCCTGCCTTTTGTGCTGGCCTATCAGGTCATTTCGCCATTGGTTATGGGCGATTCTGTTGAAACAGAATTTGTTTTATTGCGTGTTATAGGGGTTTTGATCTGTCTTGTTTTGCAGGCGTTTTTTTATGGATGGGGATTATCAATTTCTCATAAAGCAGCATATAACACATTGTTCCGGCTGCGGGTATCTCTGCAAAAGAAGTTTGAGAAACTTCCCCTTGGCATTGTGGAGGAAAAAGGGACAGGCACAATCAAAAAGCTGTTTGTCGATGATGTGGACAGCTTGGAATTGCTCCTTGCTCATTCAGTCCCAGAGGGTATCGCAAATTTACTGATTCCGCTGGTGATTTATGTTGCTATGTTTTGTGCGGACTGGAAACTGGCTCTTATGTCTTTGGCCTCTATCCCGATCAGCCTGCTCTCCATGGTCATTATGTACTCTGTTGGAATGAAGCGCATGGGTCCCTACTATCAGTCTGCACAGAAAATGAACAACACGATCATTGAGTACATCAATGGTATGGAGGTTGTCAAGGTATTCAATAAGGACGCAGATTCCTATGAGCGGTTCCGCAAAGATGTATCAGATTATCGGGACTATACTCTGGCGTGGTACAAGGCGGCGTGGCCGTGGATGGCAATTTACAGCAGTCTGCTTCCATGCACCATTATTCTGACTTTACCTGTTGGCGCATGGTTCGTTCTCTCTGGCTGGTCTACTTTGCCTAATTTGATCTTGGTACTGTGTCTTTCTTTAAGTATTGGTATGCCACTGCTGAAATCTCTCGGTTTCCTGCCTACCATGCCCCAGCTCAACTATAAAATTTCTGCATTGGAGCAGGTGTTGGATGCGCCAGAGCTCCAGCAGACAGAAGATGCGTTCCACGGGAAAGATGACACCATTACTTATGACCATGTTTCTTTCGCTTATCAGACCACACAGCCCGGCCCGGATGGAAAGCCTGTTGTAATTGAGGATGAAGTTCTCCATGACATTTCCTTTACGGCAAAAGCTGGACAGAAAACAGCCCTTGTTGGTGAATCTGGCTCCGGCAAGAGTACATTAGCGAAACTGCTGATTCACTATTATGACCCACAGAAAGGCAGTATTTCCATCGGTGGGCAGAAATTATGCGATATGAGCCTTGAAGCACTCAACAGCCGTATTTCCTATGTGGCGCAGGATCAATACCTGTTCAACACCTCTCTGCTTGAAAACATTCGGCTTGGTCGGCTGAACGCAACGGATGAAGAAGTGGTGGAGGCCGCAAAGAAAGCTCAGTGTATGGAGTTCCTTGAGAAACTTCCGCAGGGTATTCATTCAATGGCTGGTGATGCAGGAAAAATGCTCTCCGGCGGTCAGCACCAGCGTATTTCTCTGGCAAGGGCAATCTTAAAAGATGCTCCAATTGTGGTGCTTGACGAGGCAACTGCCTATGCCGATCCCGAAAATGAGGAAAAGATGGAAGCTGCCATTGCAGAGCTTGTAAAAGGTAAGACCCTTGTGGTTATCGCGCACAAATTACCAGCCATTATGAACGCAGATCAGATTTGTGTTATGGATCACGGAAAGCTGGTTGCAACGGGCAAACATCAGGAGCTGATCCAGTCCTGCCCAGAATATCAAAAGTTGTGGAAAGCGGCACAGGACAGCGCCGAGTGGAAAGTACATACTGCAAAGGAGGGGAAATAAATGTTTGCTTTGTTTTCAAGAATATTGAAACTTTCCGACCATTATAAGAGCCGTATTCAGGGCGCATTTGTTTGTGCGTTTCTGGAATCCATTCTGTCCAAAATGCCGATTTTTCTGGCCTTTGTGGTTTTGAGTGGATTTGCAAATAAGACGATTACCGGGCAGACTTGTCTTTATGTGGGACTTGGCCTTGCCGCTATTGTGCTGGTTCAGATGCTCGTCCACTATCTTAGTGACAGCCTGCAAAGTGCAGCGGGATATTTGATGTTCGCTGACAAGCGTATCGAATTGGGCGGCCATCTGCGGAAACTTCCGATGGGATATTTCACTTCCGGCAATATTGGCAAGATCAGTTCTGTCCTCAGTACCGACATGGTGTTCATTGAAGAAGTCGCTATGAGTACGCTGGGAAACATGATGAGCTATCTGCTGTCCTCGCTGGTTTTGCTGGCGTTCATGTTTTATCTGAATTGGCAGATTGGCTTGATTGCTGCGATAGTTACTATTTTGGCATGGCTGGTATCTAAGGGAATGAACAAAGTTTCCCTACGAGAAGCAGCAGGCCGTCAGGAGCAGAGTGAACGGCTGACCGATGCGGTGCTGTCTTTTGTGGAGGGCATTGGTGTTATTAAGAGCTATAACCTGCTTGGAGAAAAATCCGAAGAACTGTCCGGCAATTTCAAACGTTCCAGAAATACATCGCTTGATTTTGAACGGAAAATGACCCCGTGGACAATGGGGCTGAATATCCTTTACGGTATTGGTATTGCGGCAATTTTCGGTCTGTCTATTGTGTTGGAACAGAGCGGTGCGCTTTCTTTGGCTTATGTGTTGGGTGTTCTGCTATTTGTATTTGATCTTTTTGGCCCGTTGAAGGCTCTCTATGGAGAAGCATCCAGACTAACCGTTATGAACGCTGCCCTTGATCGTATTGAAGCGGTATTGGATGAACCGGAACTTTCCGACAACGGCAAGCAGCATATTCCGGCTCAGGCACAGCCGGGACAGCCGGAAGTCCTGTTCAACGATGTTACATTTGCTTATCAGGATAAAGAGGTTTTGCACCATATCAGTTTTGCCATGAAGAAAAATTCTATGACAGCGCTGGTTGGGCCATCCGGTAGTGGTAAGTCCACCATTGCAAACTTACTGGCGCGGCTTTGGGATGTAAAATCCGGCAATGTGACGATAAGGGGTGTGGATATTCGCAATGTACCTCTGTCGGAATTGATGAATCAGATCAGCATGGTATTCCAGCGCGTGTATCTGTTTCAGGACACCATTTACAACAATATCATCATGGGAAAGCCAGATGCCACGGAAGAAGAAATCTATGAGGCTGCCAGAAAAGCCCGCTGCTATGATTTCATTATGGCTCTGCCTGATGGGTTCCAGACAGTGGTTGGCGAAGGCGGTGCGACACTCTCTGGTGGCGAAAAGCAGCGTATTTCGATTGCCCGCTGTATCCTGAAAGACGCGCCTATCGTTATTTTGGACGAAGCTACCGCGAGTGTGGATACGGACAATGAAAGCTATATTCAGGAGGCTATTTCCGAATTGGTGAAGGGAAAGACCCTGCTTGTAATTGCTCACCGCCTAAATACCATCCAGAACGCCGATCAGATTTTAGTTATAGACAACGGCCAGATTGCACAGCAAGGAACCCATGAGGAACTTTTGAAACAGCCTGGTATCTATCAGGATTTTGTCAATATCCGAAAGAGTGCGGCTGGCTGGAGTCTTGCTTAATGGCGAAAGGAGCTGCCTATGAAACTTCATACTGCCGGAGAGGATTATTTGGAGGCCGTGCTTATACTCCAAAAGAAGCTCGGTATGGTGCGCTCTGTGGATGTTGCCCGGTACATGGAAGTTTCAAAACCCAGCGTATGTTACGCAGTAGGAACTTTACGAGAGGGTGGCTTTTTGACAACAGACGAAAACCATTATATACACCTGACCGACCTTGGCTGGGATGTGGCTGAAAAAATTTACGAACGCCATTGTTTTTTTACTCATCAACTTATATCCGTTGGAGTTAATCCACAAATTGCAGAAGTTGATGCTTGTCGCATGGAACATGCAGTCAGTGATGAAAGTTTTCAAAAACTGAAAGAGCATGCGATGAGAGAGATTGCTTCACAAAAAATTGACAATACATTTGATGATTTTCCTGTGAAGAAGTAGAAAATGTTGCTTTGCTAAAATAGATTAAATATGAAAGACACAAAATACAAGATATTAGCATATTTTGACAATCAATCATATCGAAAACTATTCAATGAGATAAACTCAGATTATGCAGAAAATCTACAAATTTTACTGCATAATTTGAGTTTATTTTCTTATGATGTGCTTATAATAGGAGTGATCCTTTATAAAGAGAACATAAGTAATATTATATCTGCTATTAGAAAAATAACGCAGATACCAATTATTATTTTGACGGATGCTTCCTCTTTATTGTGTATGTCATGGAAAAAAGAATTAATATACGCTGGTGCAGATTGTGTAATGGATATAAATAGCACTATAGAAGAAGTAGATCTGCAGATTTTTTCATTGGCACGACGAAATAATAAACAAAAAATAACTCAAAAGCAATCCGAAACGATGATTAATAAGGGAAAACTTGTAATGGATCATAAGAAACATAAAGTATTTTGGAATAATGTAGCGTTACATTTAACACGACAAGAATATAATTTTTTATACTTATTAGCGGTGACACCGATGAGAGTATACACATTTGAACAGATTTACCAGCTTGTATGGAAAGATTATTCTGTTGGTGATATTAAAAATATCATCTGGTGTCTGGTAAAGCGATTGAGAAAAAAGTTGAATGTCGTTGAAGACGGTGCCGGGAATTGCATTGTCAGTGTCAGGGATATAGGTTACAAATTTGAATTGAATAATGAAAACGAACAGCAGTAAGGCGAATAATCCGTAAAAAGATTGTTCGTCTTATTTTATTTGTGCTGGAAAGAAGGTGATAAAAATTGACCGTCAATTGACAGGTTTCTGACCGTTAACTGACAGGTGCATCCGATACACTGTGCCTTTGTAAAGATATGATTACAAAGGAGATCCGTGTTTGCAGGGAAACAGCAGAGATGCCGGACATTCCTGTGGACAGGAAGAACGAGCCAGATCACCGCCACACTCCGATTTGATTTCACAAAAATTCAGATCGGAGGAAAAGATAAGTGGCTTATAACAAAGCAAAAGAAGAATATAGATGGAACCAGTGGAAAGCAGAGGAAGAGAAGATCCTGCGTGAGCAGGGTGTGGATGAAGAGACGATCCAGAAGCTCCGGGAGTATGACTGGAACGATTTTAACGCAGAGCGGAGATTCCGGGAACATCAGACCTCACTTCTGGACTGTATGGAACTGCTTCTGGAAGAAAAAGAATCAGGAGAGTCTCAGCCAGAGAGTGTGGAAGCCCTGCTCGATACCGTGGAGAATGAGGAATTGCTCCAGATCCTGTTATCGACTGACAAGAAAACTCTTCAGATGGTTGTTCTGAAGATGATGGGATATGCACCAAAGGAGATCAGCCATCACATGGAACTGCCGGAGCAGACGGTTTATACAAGACTGCGGAGGTTACGGGAGAAAATCAAAAAGTCCATGAAATTTGAATAAAACAAAAGGCTCTCATCGGCTGATTATCAGAACGAACAGACAGGAGGATTGATACGATGGATGAGAAAGAAGTGTCCGAAATGCAGGAAGAAATGATGACGGTACTGGTAGTCGAGCCGATGAAAGCTCCCTATGTCAAGAACATCCCCAATGAGCTGGAGGATCTGCAGCAGGCGGTAGGCGGTGACATTGAAATGACCTATCCGTTTGATGATAAAGTTGGAATCCTTTTAAACGGCAATGGAAAATTTGAGGGATTGCCACTGAATCGTGCGTTATATGATGATCATAGACATGTCTATGATGCGATAGCCGGGACTTTCCTTGTGGTAGGGCTGACAGAAGATGATTTTACTTCACTGACACCGGAACAGATTGAAAAGTTTAAAGAAAAATACCAGTCACCGGAAATTTTTACTCTGTTTAACGGAGAACTCCATGTGATGAAGATGCCGCCGGAAGAAGAAAAAGAACAGAAAGAAAGCCGGAAGAACGATGCAAAACAAAAGAATCCGGCAAAGAAGAAAAACAGATCCGGGGATGCAAGATAAAATATTTTTTTGTGAAGTGAATAAAAAAATACACTGCCATCGGCTAGTAAGCAGAGGGACATCCCTCGGCTGTTCTTTGGCAAGTGAATATCGGCACTACAGGTACGTTCCCAACCGTAGAAGCGTGACAGTATGAGCGCCATGATTAAGTATAGGGTAAAGATTCTTAGGCTTGGAGCGAGGAAGCATAGCTGTGAATAAGGCGGTGGCAGCCTTTCGCCAAGATCACGGATGGGGGATAATGATACACGTTACCAGCCAGAGAGCGGAAGATGGACTCCGGGTTGTAATCAGAAAGACCCCCAGGACATCTGTGAGCGGCGGCAGGCCAGCCGCCCGCCTGTAGTGTCCCCTTTCCCAGAAGAAATACAGGGATGGTTCCGGGGGTGCGAGGTCAAATGCGGAACAGCAAGATAAAAAAGAAATCAATGAAGAAGTGTGTCGTTGATATCAGATACCATGCGGCTGTGGGAGACTACAGCCGTATTCTTGTGGTATTAACGTCACATCAAGGGGAGAGAAAGATGGAAGAAACAAAAAGAAGTGGGATGAGCAAGGATCAGTTCTGGAATCTGATTGAAAAAGCAAAGGAAGTGTGCGGCACCGATCTGGATGCTTCGGCGGTGTGGATCAAGCAACAGCTTTTCTATATGACACCGGAGGATGTTCTGCAATTCCATAATCTGGTTTACAGTTACCGGGATGCAGCTTATAAGTATGGCTTATGGACAGCGGCAGGTATTCTGATGGAAACAGGGTGCAGTGATGACAGCTTTTCCGATTTTCGGATGTGGCTGATCGCCCAGGGAAAAGATGTATATCTGAATGCCTTAAAAGATCCGGATTCCCTTTCCGGTGTAACTCCTTATGGATACTGTAGTTTTGAATCATTGGGATATATCTCATCGCAGGTCTACAGTGCCATGAAAGGAAAAAATATTTACCAGGATAGTACAGCCAGAATGCAGATGGAAAGCTATGAGCAGGTGATCAGGGATATTGTGTACCATCCCATGATCGAGTATCCGTTGGAATTGCCAGAAGCCATGGTGGTTTATCCGAAACTCTGTGAAAGGCATTTGTCCGAGCAGGTAAGGAATGCTCCACAGAAGGTAAGGACATGGAATGTTTCCCGGACGGATATCCGAAGGATGATGGCACGGGGAAATGCTGCCATAAAGAAAATGCAGGAGCAGGGAGCAAAAGCACCGGAAGCAGTCAGATCCGTCCGTAAGGGTACGGTAAGATAAGCTTCCCGGCAAGGAGAAGTAATGTGTTATAAAAATGAATATCAAAAAAGGGCGCATGGCGAAGTGGAAAGAATCTTTCGGGAACTTCTACCGGAAGCCGGGCTTCACGTAAGAGAAGAACAGATCCGTCTCTGCCATGAAATGCTGGATGCCCTTATGAAAAATGAGATCACGCTCTGTGATGCAGGAGTGGGCATTGGAAAAACCTATGCCTATCTGACTGCCTGCATCCTGATGCGGAAATATAGTGTACTGCATTCCGGTTATTCGGGATGTGACAGGCGGCCTGTGGTGGTATCCACTTCCAGCATTGCCTTACAGAAAGCTATCATAGAGGAATATGTTCCTTTTTTATCGGATGTACTGTTAAAAGCAGATCTGCTTCAGGGAGAATTAAAGGCAGTTGTCCGCAAGGGAAAGGAACATTTTGTGTGCGATTACAGGCTGGCCCAAAGACTGGAGGCAGTCCGGGATAAGAATAAAAATCAGGCACAGATGGAGGCATTGAAGTCCCTCCGGCATAACTTTGATTTAGATTCCGTACATAACCTGAGCGGTTTTGACCGCAGGCTGGTGTGCGTACCGAAATTCTGCCCCAGGGAGTGTCCGGGGAAAGCAGGATGCCGTTATCAGAAATATTTGGATGTTTCCAAAAAAGAGGAAGTTTTTATACAGATATGCAATCACAATTATCTTCTGGCAGACGCCATGCACCGGATGAATGAATACCGGCCTCTGCTGGCAGATTACAGAGCATTGGTAGTAGATGAAGCACATAAGCTCCCAGAAGCTGCCAGCCAGATGGATGGGAGAAGTATTGGAAGAGAGGATGTGCAGGAAATCTCGTATTTCTTAAACAGGGAGCATAAAAGTTCGGAAGGTAAGAGACTACAGGATTGGTTTAATACACTTTCAATGGAAATCCGTAAGGATCAGGCCGGGATGGGAGATGACATAGCTGGAAAAGAAAATTTCTATTTTCCGGCAAAGTGCCGATCTTCTCTGGAGCAGGTAAGGGGGAATCTCAGTCTTATGCTTAAAAGACTTGCTGGAAATGTCCCTTACTGGATCTTCCGGCGGCTGGAAGAGATGGAAGAGCTGTTCGGCTGGTTTCTGAAGAAGGATACCAGATACGTTTTATTTCTTCAGCCAGACGGCAGGGGAGATCCTGTGTTTATGGCTGTTAGCAGAGAGATTCCAAGGTTTCTCCATGATTCCTTATGGGACAGGGGATTTCCCTCGATTCTCACCAGTGGAACTTTAAAAGCCGGAAATGGGTTTGTAAGGACCAGACAGATGACCGGGCTGGAAAAGAAAAGCAGAGTCCGGGAGTGTGTAGCAGAATCCCCATTTTGTTACAGAGAGAACTGTCTGCTTTATATTCCTGAGAATTTAAAAGCGACGCTCAAGGGAAGCCGGGAAGAGGCCGAGCAACTTGCAGGCCAGATCCGTGATCTGGTGTGTTCTACTTTTGGGCATACACTGGTACTGTTTACATCTTATACCCTGATGGGAAATGTGCAGCAGCTCCTGCGGGATCAGATCCCGTTCCCGATGGTGCAGGTATGGAGAAACTCACAGGAAGAAATCGCACGGTTTAAGAAGATGGAAAATGCCGTTCTGTTTGCAGCCGGCTCCTGTTGGGAAGGTGTGGATTTTCCGGGGGATATGGTATCGTCCCTGATCATTGTAAAATTGCCGTTTGCTGTACCGGACCCCATCCATGAAGCACAAAGGGAACAATACCGATCACTGGAATCCTACATTCAAAATGTTGTTGTTCCAGATATGCAGAAGAAACTGCGCCAGGGATTCGGACGGGCGATCCGGACGGAGCAGGACACCTGTGTAGTGTCCATTTTAGACCACCGAGCGGCAAAGAAAGGAAAGTACCGGGGAGATGTTCTGGACGCCCTGCCAAAGTGCCAGATGGCAGAAAAAATCGATGAAGTAGAGGACTTTATCCGAAGCCGGAAAGTGGAGCGTTACTACAGCTGATAACATCCGTGGTGTTGTTGGTTCTGCCCAGATCTGGACAGAAAATAAGACAAAAAGTTTAGTGGTATTTCAGGAGCGGTTTTGACCGAATTGGTGGTATTTGTGATAGCTTTATCGGCATGAGTTGGGTATACTGTGTATAGCGTTAGAGGAAAGGAAGTGAGCAGGAATGAGACGATATGAACTGGAAAAAGAAAGAGAGGGTTCCACCGTTTATTTCTTTATCAGAGATGTGGAAACACTGGATATCGTCCTGCTTCCAACCAAATATCTGATGCACAAGATACGGAGTAAATGTTCACCGAATACGGTGCGGCGCTCCGCACTTGCAATCCTGTACTATCTGGAATACATCCATGAAAAGAAAAAGGAATTGACAGACGTATATCAAATGCCTTATGTTGAACAGACAAATCACTTTGTGGAATTTTTATACTGGCTGAAAGCCGGGAAGCATACCAGAGATAAAAATCACAGATCTCCAAACAATGGAACCTGCAACGCATACTTAAGAGATGTGTTCAGGTTCTATCTTTTTATAGAAGAAGAGTACCAGCAGTTCGGGGAGCTGAAAGTCCTGTCCTATAATTATTTTGTAGCCGTGGATGCAGTAGGCGTAAAGAAAAGCATACGATCAAAGAGTTTCAAAGGCTATTTAAAAGAGGAAGAGCATAAGGCGAGAGCAGCAAAGAAAGATGAAATTGTGGAAATCTTGAAAGCGTGTACCAATATAAGAGATCGGCTTCTCATGCTGCTTCTGGCAGAGACAGGCTACCGAATCGGTGAGATCTTAGGAATTGATTACAGTAAGGACATTGATTATCAGAACCACATAATCCGGGTATATTTCCGTGAGGACAATGAAAATGGAGCGAGAGCAAAGAATGCAGAATACCGAAGTGCGAAGATCAGCAAAGATACCTTCGGCTTTTTAAATCTGTATATCGCAGAGTACCGAAAACTACTTCAGCACCAGACAAGCCTGTTTGTGAATATTTCCGGGGATAATATCGGAAAACCAATGAACGTGGAAGCAGTATACTCCATGCTAAAAAGAATGGATAAGAAAACAGGGATTAAGATCACGCCTCATATGCTCCGGCATTACTTTGGAAATGAGCGGAGAAAAGCAGGATGGTCGCTGGAACTGATACAGCTGGCCTATGGACACCGCCACATCCAGACAACCATCAATTATCTAGACATTGTGGATGATGAACTGCTGGATGCCAGCCAGGAATTCTACGAGAAACACTCCTCCCTGTATGGGATTGAGGAATTGCTATAGGAGGTGGTTTTTATGCCTGCGTTTTTTCAGTCTTTTATAGAGGCAGAACAAGAACGGAGCAGGCGGATTGAGCAGCTACGAAAAGAAATCCGGGAGTTTGCAAAAGAGGAAGCAGGAAGTTCCATTACAGAACAGATTCTGCTGTTTCTGGCAGATGAGATGGTAGAACATCTTTCGGAAATAGATTATGAACTGCGAATGAAATTTGAATTATACATAACACCGCTGATAAAGCGAAATTACATTTACCGATATACCGGAACGTTCGACCGGATACGGCAGGCGTACATCCGGGAACGGATGAAAACTCCGGCTGGACAGAGGGAATGTGAATGGAAATATAAAAATGAAATACTTTTTGTTCCATACCACTCAGATCCTGTAATCGTAAAGAGTGTGGAAACGGTACGGTGTCGGAGCAACATGGTCTGGAATTTTAAAGCGGCAGCCAGTGAGAAACTGAAACGTCAGATTTTTACCGTGCTGGAATATATTCTGGAGAATTATGAAATTTCCAGACTGAGGGAATATAAACTGACCGGGCTACAGCTTTTTTACGAATTTTGCATCCGGGATCAGATTACAGATATCCAGCTTCTGGAGCTGGAACAGGAAACAGCATTTCAGGACTACCTGAAGCAGAAAGTCGAGAAAGAGCAACGGCGAAAACGACTGAAGAGCATTGTGGAAACTGCCCGTAAAGTGATTTTTATAGAAACTGATGAAACAAGATGGGATGCTACCATCTGGTATTTAGAGCGGTTTCGTATTGCCAAAGAAAGAATAAACCAGAGTGACAGTATAGAAAAAATATCATTTCAGGAAGTTCTACAGCCCAAGAATCGATTGCTGCTTCAGGAATATATGAAGTACGAAATTGGAATCGGAGAACTGGCGCTCAGTACGGTGTACGAAAGATTCCGAACCATTCGAAATTTTTTGCAGGAGATCAGCGAACTGGAAGTTACCAAGTGTGATGCCAGCCTGATTGATGTATATTTAAAGAATTTGCAGAATGGTGCTATGGGAGCAAAGACATTTAATACCAATGTTTCGGGAATACAGTTTTTTATGAAATTTCTGGAAGTAAAGGGGTATATAAAAAAGGTTCCGTTTTATGCATCGTATTACTTGGAAAAACAGATCCCAGTCCACCATGACAGAAGTGTGGAAGAGGATGTGTATATGGAAATTATCCAAAACCTCTCACAGTTTCCTGAACACCTGAGAATGATGTTTTTACATCTCTGGTGTGTGGGACTCCGGATCAGTGAGGTCTGCACCTTAAAAGGGGATGCGTATTATATCCAGAATGGTGACTGCTGGATGAAGGTTTACCAGGTGAAAATGAAAAATTATAAAAGGGTTCCCATTCCGGTAACATTGTATCGTCTGATGCAGGTTTATCTGAAAAAGCACCCTACCGAAAAAGAAGCATACATTTTTCGGAATCGGAAAGGTGGAGCATTTTCCAAAAGCACCTTCATGGGGCAGATGAAAAAATACTGCTCCCAGATAGGCATACAGAATGGAGAATATATTTTTAAGTCTCATGATTACCGACATACCGTAGCAACCAATTTTTATGAGCATGGCGTATCAATCCAAAGCATCCGGGACTATCTGGGACATACGTTTGAGGAAATGACCATGCAGTATATAGATTATATGCCAAGAAAAATTGCTAAAGAAAATGACGCATACTTTGAGGAAGAGGAAAACAGCCTGCTTGCCTGTATGCAGAAAGGAGAGAAGCATGGATAATAAACTGAAATTCCAACAACTGGAATGTTATAAGCTGGCTACCGATGAGCAAAAGGAAAAGCTGAATAAGGAACAATATTTTGATCTGGATAAACTGCCGGGAAACCAGCTTCAGACAGAATTTGTCGAATACATTTACTACCGTGGAACGCAGGTATCCATCCTGACCATAAAAAGGGAAAGGCATTATTTTAACAGCTTATGTGAATTTTTTCAGAAGTCATCCCATCAGGAAAACAGCCTGCTTGACAGAGAAAAAGACTTCTGGATAAAGCAGTTGAAAATGTGGATGATACAAAACGGTAGGGCTTTGACAAAGCATAAAGTGACGAACATTCAGACTGAATCGGTGGAAAAAGCTGCCCTGATCCGGTATTTTGAAAGCCTTCTGGAATTTACACTGGACCGATCAGAAACCAATGAGCTGGCAAAGGATATCTGGCATCTGGAAAGGCTTCCGCTTATCCTGCGGACAAATCCGATTGTCAACCATAAGACACTAAATTTCAGAGGAATCCGGCAACCAGATATTCGGGAAGAAGTAAAAAAAGCAATTTACCATCATCTGAAAACCGAAGCCCTTGGCAGTATAAAACGTGAACTGTCCGCAATGAATAAATTTTCAAAGTATTTGGATGAAAAGCATTCCAAGATCAGCACCTGCGAAGAGCTTGACCGGGAGATCATAGAGCAGTTTTTGATAAACATCAAAGTAGAAGCAAGCGGAGGAAAGGGTATCCGGGATGACCTGCTAAAGATCCGAAATGTGTTGGAAACAATTGGAAAGATTTATAATTTTCCACACCTGACAAAACTTTTCCTGAAATCTGATTTTCCACCAGAACGAAAAGCGGAATTCAAATCTTATTCAGACAGTGAGCTGAAAAGGCTGAATGCCCATCTGGTGAAAATGGAAGTGCAGATAGCAAGGGCGATGATTATACACCAGATGTTAGGAACCAGAATTTCCGATACGCTGACCTTACGGAAAGACTGCCTTTATAAGAATGGGAGTCAGGATATGATTGTCATATATCAGCCCAAAACCAGAAGATATGAAAAGCCGATTAGCCAGGAACTGGCACAGCTGATTGGAAAGGCAGTCAGTTATGCAAATGAGCATTATCCTGAAAGCATTTATATTTTTGCAGCCGAGAACAAACCGGAGAAACCAATCAGCTACCGAACCTTGCAGGATAAAGTGCTTCGGATGATCTATGAAAAAGATATCCGGGATGACAATGGGAACTTATTCGGATTTGGAACACATATGTTCCGGCACTGCTATGGGGTAAAGCTGACAGAACTCCATGTGGATGACTGGACCATAGCAAAGCTCCTCGGACATAAAGGAGTGAGAAGTGTCCAGTATTACCGGAAAATGAGTAATCAGAGGCTTGCAGATGAAACACGGGAAGTAAGAAATCTTATGTCACAGATTATCCTGGCGAATCTGGACGGATGGGGAGAAGAATATGAACAAATACGACAAGATGTTGGAATTGAATAAAAGAAAAAGCGAAGAGAAAGTGGAACGTGCAATCCTGGCAATCCGGACAATGGTATTGGAAAAAGAAAAAGTATCCGTGCCAGCACTGATGCAAAAGACAGGGCTGTCCAGAGGATTCTTTTATAAGAATCCGATTGTACGAAGTGAGATTGATGCAGCAATGGAACAGCAGGCTGGCATGGTAGATCCGAGGAGAAACATCATCAGCCAGGCAATGGAAACAGAAATGTATCTGCTACAGCAACAGATACAGAAGCTGAAGAGCGAGAATGAGAATCTGAAAAAAGAGAATCAAAAGTTGAAAAAGGCACTGTCCAAAAGGGAATTAAATCTTATCAAACAGCTTTAAGCTATACCACAATGCAAAGCGGATCTGCCAGGATGCGGCAGGTCTGTTTTGCATTGTGATATAAAATTTGATTATGCTTAAAAGGCATTAAGCAACCTACAATAATGGGTATTGGACATAGGAAGCAATATGGGTGTATGATAAAAAACGATAAGAAATAAAGTGAATCTGAAATGCAAACTGTCACAGGAAAAATGTGAACTTTATGTAAAAAGTTGCAAAACCTATTGACCTAAAGCTTGCTTCAGGTTGTACCATAAAATAAAAACGCAAGGAGGAGATTTTCATGGATATCGAACAGATGAAAAAAGACTTAGGCGGTGGCAACGTATTTCCAATCGGTGAGGAAAATGTAGCATTTGCAAAGTATTTTACAGGTGAATGTTATCTGAATATGCTTACAACAGAGCGAGTACCTGTTGGTCTGGTTACTTTCGCTCCAAAAACAATCAATGCATACCACATCCATCATAAAGGTGGACAGATCCTTATGGTTACTGGTGGAAGAGGATGGTACCAGGAAGAAGGAAAGCCGGCTCGTGAGCTGAAAGCCGGAGATGTAGTAAATATTCCACCAGAAGTAAAACATTGGCATGGAGCAGCGAAAGACAGCTGGTTCCAGCATCTGGCTGTTGAAGTTCCGGCAGAGGGTGCTTCCAATGAATGGCTTGAGTTTTTACCGGAAGAAGAGTATAACAAATTACCATAAAGCAAGAAAGACGGAGGTTTAGTATCATGGCAAAGATTACACAGACAGCAGGAAGAAATGCTCTGGGAACATTTGCACCGGAGTTTGCACATTTCAACGATGATGTTCTGTTCGGAGAGAACTGGAACAATGAAGATATTGATTTAAAGACAAGAAGCATTATCACAGTCGTAGCACTGATGGCACAGGGAATTACAGATTCTTCTTTAAAATTCCATTTACAGAATGCAAAGGATCATGGAGTAACACAGAAAGAAATCGCAGCGATTATCACCCACATAGCATTCTATGCAGGATGGCCAAAGGGATGGGCAGTATTCAACCTTGCAAAAGAGGTTTGGAACGAGGAAGAAATAGAAAAATAACCTGGTAGAAACTGCTCGTCAGAAAAGATTCGCACAAAGCACAAATGTGTATGCCGTTAAAGCCAGCAACTACAAGGGATTGCGGAGGGGGAGTCCAGTTTAATGCAGAAATAACTGGCATATCCATCATGCAAAAAGTGGAGGTGGACAGATTCTGGTATGCGTTGCCGGAAGAGGATATTATCAAGAAGAAGGCAAAGAAGCTGTAGAAATGAAGCCAGGCGACTGCATTAATATTCCGGCAGAAGTGAAACACTGGCATGGCGCCGCACCAGATGAATGGTTTAGCCATCTTGCAATAGAGGTTCCGGGCGAAAATGGTTCTAATGAATGGCTTGAACCAGTAAGTGATGAAGAATATGGGAAATTATAATAGGAAGGTGAATGAAATGTTTGATAGAAATATTGAATTGAATAATGGAGTAAAAATTCCACAGCTTGGTCTTGGAACCTGGTTTATTGATGATGATAAGGTTGCTGACGCTGTAAAAGCAGCGGTAGAGATTGGATATAGACATATTGATACTG
The DNA here is from genome assembly GCF_040924365.1 of Ruminococcus sp. 1001136sp1_2201st1_G3_2201SCRN_220225. Lineage (NCBI taxonomy): Bacteria > Bacillati > Bacillota > Clostridia > Eubacteriales > Oscillospiraceae > Ruminococcus > Ruminococcus sp. 1001136sp1_2201st1_G3_2201SCRN_220225. The sequence continues at coordinate 58,598 of NZ_JBCOME010000009.1, forward strand.
CACAGGCATATGGTAATGAGCGTGGCGTGGGCAAAGGTTAATCAGTGCGAAGACAGATATGTAGAGGGAAATCGAGCATCATGGAAAGCTCTTGAGGATGTAACGGACGAATTGAAAGAATAGAATCAGATGGCGTGGATACAAGCTATGAACAACATTTACAATCGGGCGGAAGAGATTGTGATTCATTAGTTGGTTCTGTAATAAAAAGTAAAATAAGCAAGACTGGATGTTATTTATACATTATGTGAATTGGAACCAGCTCGGAAACGGGCTGGTTTCTTTATCGGCAAAATTGCCGCTAAAACTTATAACAAGGTTTTGCTTAAAAATGAGCAAAAAAGGAAAAGTATGCCTTGTAAAACAGATTTTTGATTTACAAGGATAGTTTGGTATTTAATTAAAGATAAATGATGCCGAAAACGGCAAAAACATAAGATATAAGCAAAAATAAATGTTTAATAATTTGCCGATAATGTGATATACTATATAATAAAGTGTAAATTTTGATTTGAATTATAACGGAGGAGAACAGATGCGATACCTTTCAGTTACTGAAATAGCAAAAAAGTGGAATGTTTCAGAGCGCAGCGTCAGAAATTATTGTGCACAGGGACGTGTACCAGGTGCATTTCTTACCGGTAAGACTTGGAATATTCCTGAAAATGCAGAAAAACCGGAGCGCTCAAACAAAAAGAAAGAGCAGCCAGTTACTTTGCTGGATATTCTGCAGGAGCAGAAAGCAAGTAAGTATTCTGGCGGCATTTACCATAAGACACAGATTGATTTAACATACAACTCCAATCATATTGAGGGCAGCCGTCTGACCTATGATCAGACCAGATACATCTTTGAAACCAACACCATAGGCGTAGAAAACGAAGTGCTGAATGTGGATGATGTGATTGAAACAGCAAATCACTTCCGTTGCATTGATATGATTATTGATAATGCAAAAGCGGCTTTAACAGAAAAGTTTATTAAAGAACTACATTTGATTCTGAAAAATGGAACCAGTGATTCCAGAAAAGATTGGTTTGTTGTTGGTGATTACAAGAAATTGCCGAACGAAGTTGGCGGAATGGAAACAGCACTTCCAGAAGAAGTTGCCGATAAAATGAAAGCTCTGTTGACTGAGTACAACGGAAAAGAAGAAAAGACTTTTGAGGATATTTTGGATTTTCATGTGAAGTTTGAACGGATCCATCCATTCCAGGATGGCAACGGTCGTGTAGGACGTCTGATTATGTTTAAAGAATGTTTGAAATACAATATTGTGCCGTTTATTATCGAAGATAATCTGAAAATGTTCTATTATCGTGGACTGAAAGAATGGAACAATGAAAAAGGTTATCTGACAGATACCTGTCTGACCGCACAGGATAAATATAAAGCATATTTGGATTATTTTAGAATTGTTTATTAAAAGCGATTTCTATAAGTCCTTTTCAAAGTGTCATCTCACACTTTGGTTTGAGGAAAATCATTAGATGAGAGGTACAGCAATGACTGGTGAAAAATTTACATTAATGCAGTATTCGGTTCACGCAATTCTTGGACTGATTGATGCAGAAGATTTTGTTATTCCTGAAATTCAGCGTCCATTTGTATGGAAGCGCAGTCAGGTTAGAGATTTAATAGATTCTTTATATAATGGCTATCCTACTGGCTACATTATTACTTGGAAGAATCCAGATGTAAAAACTAAAGATGGCGGTAAAGCGAATGGTAAAAAAGTGCTGATAGATGGTCAGCAACGAGTAACCGCTTTAATGGCCGCTATATCTGGGAGAGAAGTTCTGGATGATGATTTTAATAAGGAACGTATTAAAATTGCATTTAATCCTTTGGCAGAAGATGAAACAAAAAGATTTGCGGTACAAGATGCTTCTCATCTGAAAGATAAAAAATGATTTCCTGCTGTTTTCGCCAAATTCTGCGTTTTTTATTTCATATCCTTTAGCTTCCATAAATGCAAGAAATTCTGAGTAAGTGGAAACGATTCGGATTGTCTGGTTGATATCTTTTCGCAGCTGCGCTTTTTTACTGGATTCAGATTTATTTGCAGCCCATTCATTGTATTTCATTCCTTTTTTACCATCTGGCATAATTGTGGACAGGTTATGTTCCTGGCATAAAGTGTCGCTGAGATTTCGTATTTTCCAGTAATTCTTTTTACAGTCATGATAATGAGAAAAAGTGATATTATCTGCAGAACAGAAAATCAAATGGTTATGTACATGGCCTTTATCAGTGTGTCTTGTCAGAACATAGGAGTATTTTCCCTCCAGTAAGCGATCCGCAAGTTCTTTTCCAATCTGATGGGCTTCCTCATTGGAAACTTCATTAGGGGAAAATGCCTGAATCAGATGAAATGCCTTATTTGTATTGTGTGGATCTCTGCAATCATGTGTATGATCCAAAGTGTATTTAAAATCAAGAGCGGCTGTTTCGGGAGAGCAGGCAAAGGAAGAAATATATAGATTCTGGTCTGTTTTATCTGGATTACAGATAAAATGTCAATGGGGCGGTCGAATGTTGTTAATTGTTCTGCACTATTGTTTTACGGTACTTATCTCTTTTTTCTTCCGGAATTTCAAGCATATCCATTGTTTGTTCGATAGTCCAGTTCGTGTTTTTCATTAACTTTTTGATGTTTTCCAGTTCTTTAATTTCCATGCCATCGTCCATTAGCATCTGTCCCAGTCTGGTCATTCGCATTACCTCCCTGATCTCATCTAAATCTGACTTATCCAAAAACTTATCTGCCAGAGCATATAGTATAGCTCTTGTTTTTTCTGCTATAAGTTCATTACTCGGTTTCGTTAGATTTATTGCTGTTTTGAACATTTCTTTACGGCTCATATTCCCAGACATCAATGGAGAAAGAGCAACGTAATCATTTTCGGTGAATTTTTCGTTATTGCTCTGTTTTTGTATTAGTTTTTGGAATATGTCATCTGCATTTTTATCTTTTAGATAAATTGGCTGTATCCGATAATTGTATAATCCGCAGTCCAATTCGGATTTTATGTCAGTAATCCCACCGGAATAAATGACATATGTAATAACTTTCTTACCGGTCTGGTTGGAATAAACTGCATCATATGCATGGAATCTGCGGAGATCAACCTCTTTTTTATCTGTTGTTTGAAATTCAATATGTACATAAAATCCATGTATAAAGAGTGAATTGTCAGTTCTATCAATTCTGTAGGACCTATTTCTTCATATTGAAAATTAATCCCCAGTGCTTTCAGAATTGTATCACGAAAATAATTGAAACCCATTTTTATAACGGCATCTTCATGTTTCGTATTTGTCATGAGGCACCTCTATTATTCGTCCAGTATAGTCCTCATTGGTGTTCTGAAAATGTATTCACTCGTTCTTTTGTTTTTTGTCATTTGTAAGGATGTAGACTTTTCCTCCTTCTGTATGATTATTTTAACAGAACGAGTTTGGAATTGCCAGTACTGATTGTTGTGCGAAATCAGAAATCAATTTTGAAACTACCGTTACATGTTCATTTTAGATTGGTCATCCATATAACTTTCGACAGGGTTGCAAAGATTCGCAACAGAAGAATGCCAATGGGTGCATGACGCTTGTTTCGTAGCAAAAATACCAGCGGCATATTTGCTTTTGGGAGAAACGATTATGTGGTCCCATGTTGTCAGGTATTGTGATGGATTTCCGCTATAATTTTTTAAACGATAATATTAAAAGTGCACAAATAGTGACGATAATAATGGTGAAAAATGTTAATTATTATATTGGAGATTGACAAAAAGATAAATTCGTGGTAGATTAACAATAAAGAACCGGTCCCATAATGGAGAGTGAGAATGTTGAATATAAGGGAAATAGCTAAAATAGCTGGGGTTGGAAAATCTACCGTATCAAGAGTAATCAATCAAACTGGATATGTGAGTGATGAAACTAGAAAAAAAATAGAAGCGGTAATGCAAGAGTATGAATATTCGCCATCTGCCGTAGCAAGAAATTTATCAAAACAGCAAACGAATTCCATCGGAATTATTATTCCTCAGGCTAATAATCCATTCTTTGATGAGATATTAACAGGCGTAGAGAGCATTGCTGGTGAGAATGGATATACTATTAGTTTTAGTAATACTGCTAATGATCCTAAAAAGGAGAGAGATGCTATAAAGGCGTTCATTGAACAGAGAGTTAGTGGAATGATTCTTCAGCCGACTTTTTCTTATGAGGATTCGAATTATCAGGCGCAGTTAAGAAAACTCCTTATGCGACTGCATGCACCAGTAGTTGTTGTGGATCGACCGCTATCATATCCAATATGTGACGGAGTGTTTTTTGATGGATATCTAGCATCATATCAAGCAACAGAAGCACTCATTAAAGGTGGTAATAAGACTATTGGAATTATTACCGGTAATTTAAATATGAAATTGGCGAAAGAACGATTTGACGGGTATTTGCAAGCTATGCAAGATTATAGTATTCCAGTACATGAAGAATACTTTTTGATGGGTGATTTTACACTGGAAAAAGCATATGATTTGGTAAAAACGTGTATTCAAGAGGACAAACTTCCAGATGCGATGTTTACAACGAATAATTTTGCGACAATTGGTTTTATGAAGGCTATTATTGAAGAGAATATGCAGATAGGTAAGGATATTAGGTGTGTATCTTTTGATTATTTGGATTTTGCTGATGTTCTCGGTTTGAATTTGAGTTATGTCGGAAGGCATGAAAATATGGGGGAATTGGCATGTAGAATGCTTATAGATAGGATAGCGAATCCTAAACTTCCAAGGAGGACAGAGATTGTACAACCACATTTGGTATTAAAAGGTTCTGAATTGAAGAAATAATAGTAGGAGTTTGACTGTGGGACCGGTTACTTATTGCTGGGAGTAAGGAGGTGAACAGGAATCTTATAATAAATGTGCAGGAGGCGTAGTACAGAATCATATACAATGAAATGAGGTGATGAAAAATCTATGAAACGATAAAATTTTTTTATTTATATGTGGGACCGGTTACTTATTAATAGGATACGGAGAAAAACATATTTTTTCGGTAGGTATATTGATTTTGAAAGTTGATGTATAAAAAATGACAGAGTATTGGGAAGGTGGGAAATTAATTTATGAAGTGGAATATTAAAAGATGGTTAGCTATTGGCCTTGTATCAGCTTTGACAGTATCAATGGTGGGATGTACTAAAGAAAGCAGTAACAGTAGTAGTGAAAGCGGTACTGACACGAGCAGTAATGACGCAAGCGGTAATGACACAAGTAATAATGAAAAAGTAGAATTGACAATTTGGCAACATGAGCCTACAGAACAAAGAGTTACGGCTTGGAACACAGTCATTGACAAATTTCAAAAAGAAAACCCCAATATTATTGTCAATATGGAGGTTGTATTATGGAGTGATGCTCAAGCCAAAATGATGAGTGCGATTCAGAGTTCAACTATGCCAGATATGAATGTGGTGTCTGACACAAGTTGGTCATCAGCATATCTTGCAGGAGGTATTGTAGAGGTTGACGATATTGTAGAGACTGTTGACAACGAACAGGATTTTATTGATTCTACATTGTTAAGTTATAAAATGGATGATCATTATTGGGCAGTTCCAATTGATAGTATTTGTTATTCTCTCTTGTATAGACCAAGTGCTTTGGAGGCAGCTGGTTATACTGAACCGCCAAAAACGTGGTCTGAGTTAAAAGAGTATGCAGAAAAAATGACAGTGGATACTGATGGTGATGGCAATATTGATCAGTATGGAATCGGTATCACTTGTTCAAGAGATGCTTTAGCGACGGATACTTTTGGAGCTTTTATGGCTTCAGCAAATACAGATATTTTTGATGAAGATGGAAAGATTGTGTTTGATAATGACAATACAGTGAAAGCATTGGATTTTTATAATGAATTGTACCAATATGCACCACAAGCAGCATCTGGATGGTCATGGGGAGAAATAGAATCCAATTGGGCAGCAGGAACATTTGCAATGATGCCATATCATTCACCAAATCTTGCAGCATTTTTTGAAAATGGAGATTTTGATATTGCCACAGCACCTTTCCCTAAACCTGATGATGCTGATGAGAGTTTCAAAACAAGCTTTAATCATGCTATAACGGTTACTAAAGGGGCGAAAGATAGGGAACATTATGAAGAATGCAAGAAATTTATAGAGTTTCTTGAAAGACCTGAGATTAGCTGGATTCTTACTGTTTGTCAGGAACCGGGATTTTATCTTCCGACTACAAAGGCAGGAGCCGATTTAATTGAGTCAGGATATTTCGATGAGGAGAATTTTCCACTTAAAGAAAACTTTGATGCAAAAGAAGGATCTAAGAGTAGATCCATTGTGGATAATTTCTTAAAAGTAGCAATGGAATCTTCGAAGGAAGCTTATGCACTAGGTAATAAATATGGGGCCGTTAATATGAATATGGCAGAAATTTATAATTCGTATATCATATCAGATATGATTCAAAAGGTTCTTCTAAATCAAGAGAATGTAGAGGAAGCAGTAAAATGGGCAAGTGATAAAATGGAGACAATAGATTAACAATAGGTAGTGAAACAGGTATTCTCAAAATACGTTATTTGGGAATGCCTGTGAGAAGAAAGGAACTAAGAAGAAAGGGACAGGAAATTGGAACAAAAGAATCAAAAAATAGGTTATTTATTTTTGGCTCCTTTAACAATTATAGTAGCAGTTTTTTTACTATACCCATTTGTAAAGGGATTTATATTATCATTTTTTGAAACCAAATATGGTTTTGGAAGTATGAGTTTTTCCGGATTGAAGAATTTTATTTCAATTGTAAAGGAAGAAAAATTTGGCGTTGCAATTAAGAATTCGATGATTTGGGTTGTTTTTGGATTGATTTTAAATACTGTTTTTCCAATGGGCATTGCAATATTGATTAATCGAGATTTTGTGGGAAAAAAAGTATGTATGGGCGCTATGCTTATTTCGTGGATGACTCCAGTAGTGGGTTTTTCAATGATGTGGAAATGGTTGTTAGAACCTCAGTTAGGTATAGTCAATAAGATTTTGAAAAATGTGGGACTTATTGAAAACAGTATTAACTTTTTAGGGGACAGTAAATGGGCTTTAGGGATTTGCATATTTCTAAATTTTCTGCAATTCTTTCCATTTGGAGTGCTCTTGATGTCTTCGGCACTTAGTGTTATTCCGAAAGAACTATATGAAGCGATGAGAATTGATGGTGCATCTCCCAAAAAAATCTTGTCTAACCTGATTTTACCAATTGCAGGTCCAATGATTAGTTTCATGACTTTTTTGGGAATCGTGTGGACTTTTAGTAATTATTCATTAATATATATTCTTACCAAAGGGGGGCCAAATTATTCTACATATACAGTTCCAATCCTTATATATGAAAAGGCATTTTCAGAATTTCAGGTCGGACAGTCGATGGCGTTGGCAAGTATGGTAGGGACACTTCTCATTGCATTAGGAATCCTGTTTGGTAAAAGCTTTTTCAAAAAAGTGGAAGTCTAAAAGGAGGAGTTATGAAAAGAAAAAGTTGTAGGGTGCAGCCATTTCACAAGAAGAGTCATACGATATTATTTTATGCAAGTATGTTTTTGTTTACGTTGATACTTATTTTACCATTTATTTACGTTGTTGATGCCTCTTTCCAGAATGAGTGGGCTATAAAAATAGGAGCCGTAAAAGTGTTTCCTGCAGCTGTGACTTTGCAAAATTATAAAGATCTATTATTGGAATCAGTAGGCGTAACAGCTTTTCGGGAGAACCTTTTTAATAGCATAAAAATCAGTTTTGGGGTTACAACACTTTCCGTCGTTATAGGCGTATTGGGGGCATATGGATTATCAAGGTATGAATTTAAAGGCAAAGAAAAAATTGCAAAATTGATGCTTTTTATGTATGTATTTCCTACGATTCTGGCAATATATCCAATCTATGATGTATTGGCTAGCATGCATTTAATTGATACGCATTTTGGGGTAATACTTGTACATACAGCGTTGGTTGCACCATTTTGCACATGGTTGATGAGATCTTTTTTTGATGCAATTCCAAGGGAAATAGAAGAAGCAGCCAGAGTAGACGGCGCAAATAAATTTCAGATTATTGTTAAAATCATTATTCCACTAGCGGCACCAGGAATTTTGGCGGCAGGCATGTACGCATTCATTTATTCATGGGGTGAATATATGTTTTCATCAATTCTAATTACTAGCGGATCCAAAAAAACGATTCCGTTGGCACTTCAGGCATATATGTCACATACAGATCAGAAGTGGGGAAGGCTATTAGCTGGTTGTTCATTAAATTTTGTGCCACTTTTGATACTATTTGTGCCGTTGATGAAATCATTTTTAAAAGGCTTCATGGAAGGTGGAGTAAAACAATAACAGCAGTCAGAAAGGATGAGAAAAAGATGAGAAAATTAAAAGTTGGTGTAATTGGCTGTGGTCAAGTTGCACAGATTGTTTGGCTACCATATATTCACGAACTTGACGAGTATGATATTGTGGCAATTTCAGATATTTCACTAAAACTGTTGGATTATTATGGAAATCTTTATGGAGTAAAAAAGTGTTATAGAGATTGGCATGAATTAATAAATGACAAAGAGGTTGAAGCAGTAATTGTGTTGAACAGTAATCATACTGAAGTGTGTATAGAAGCGGCAAAAGCTGGAAAGCACATTTTGGTAGAAAAACCATTATGTGAGAATATAAGACAAGCTGAGGAAATTGAAAAAGCTGTAACCGAAAATAATGTGCTGCTCATGGTTGGGGAGATGAAACGATATGATTCAGGATATAAATACGCACGAAATTTAATACAAAATATGAAAGGGTTGCGTATGATTCGGTCAAGAGATGTATGTGATGGCCTTGCTGCTTCGCAACCAGAAATATATGAATCCAGGAGAAGGACAGACGTAGAACAGAGCGTGAAGGAAAAAATTAATCAGAATTTCAATCAAGGCCTGAAAGAGGTTACGGGAGAATTATCGGAGAATCTATATTTTAGATTATTGCTTGCAGGAGTACATGACATTGATATTTTGAGGGCTGCGTTTGGAGAACCAGAAAAAGTAAGCTATTCGGATATTTGGGATGATGGAAATATGTTGATGGCAGAATTGGATTATGGTAATCATGTAAAAGCAATTTTTGAAGTAGGTTACACTAACCAAAAATGGTTTGACGAGGAGTTGACAGCATATGGGTTAGATCAGACAATTACAGTGAAGTTTCCGCATCCATATATTAGAAATTGTCCGACAATTATTAAGATTATTGAGAATAAAGATGGAAGAATTGAAGAAAGAGAAGTTTCAGTAGCTTTCGACGAAGCATTTCGCAATGAACTTCTTCATTTCTATCAATGCGTGATTGAAAATAAACAACCAGAAACGAATATTGAAGAAGGAAAAAAAGATATTCGGCTATTGAATGATATTTTTCAATGTTATGCAAGGAGGATAAACAAATGTTAGTTATTGATTCACATGCACATCCACCCAGAAAAGGAGTTCCTGGAATTGACAATAGACCAAGAACAATTCCAAAAAGTTTAGAGCAGATAGATAAAATATTTATAGAAGATGTAAATGAAATTATAGAAGATATGGATAGACATCAAGTCGATGCAAAAGTAATGATTGCAATGCCGCCAGATATAGAAAAAGACTTCCACTATGGAGAATATATCCCAGAATATGGTATTACAACTATGACATCACATGAGTGGATCAGCAGAGCAATTGCACTTTATCCCAATCGATTTTTTGCTTGTGCATGCTTAAATCCACTTGAAGAGAATTCCAGGGAAGAATTAGAAGATTTAGTTGTAAATAAAGGATTTAGAGAGGTCAAAATACATCAGGCACACTACAGATTTGAGGTGAATGACAAACGAGTTTATCCATTTTATGAAAAATGCATTGAGCTGGATATTCCGGTAGCATTTCATACGGGTTTTTCTCCGGTACAGTTAATTGATAGATACATTCCGGCAATGCCTCATAATATTGATGAACTGGCATATGATTTTCCAAATTTAAAAATCAACATGTGCCATGGTGGAGGTAACTGGTATCAGGATGGAATTATGATTGCTCTGCGTAATGCAAATATTATGATAGACATCGCAGGAATCACCGATTTATGTGAGAAAATGGTTTACCCAAGAGTTGATGCAAAAGATCTCATACGAAGGTTTGTGGAAATATTGGGAGCAGACAGAATTTTATTTGGAACGGATAATATGGATGATGAGATAAATTATAAATTCATGCAGGAAATTGGATTGGCGGATGCTGATTTGGAAAAAATCATGGGATTGAATGTAAAGAGGTACCTGAGATTGTGGGAATAATATATTTTTTTGATGATTGGAAAATATTAAGAAGGACAAGAATGAATCGTAAAATGGGAACGCCTGTACTGTGTAAAGAATCTATTTTAGAAGATGTAAAAACAGAAGGCGTATGGAATTATCCAACCGTTTGGAAAGACATAACTACAGGAAAATGGGTAGCAATATACGGAGGATGTGCACCATTTTCTTACGATGAAAGAGCTGGATTCTGCATAAAAACAGTAGAACTTTATAGGGCGACTAGTGAGGATGGTATACATTGGAAAAGTGATTGCGAGAATCCTGTGTTTTCAAGGGAAATAGATTTAGGAATGGATGAACCAGGTTTATCAAGAATTGATGGCGGTCCAGTGTTTTATGATGAAAAAGAAAGAAACGAACATAAGAGGTTGAAGCTATTATACCGTTTTTTTGATACCAATGGAGTTCCAGAGGAACGAATAGCTTATTCATCGAATGGAAAGACGTGGAAAACAGAAAAACTAGCATGTGGAAATGAAAAATTGTTTCATTCTCCATCCTCTATTTTTTACAACGAAAAAGAAGGAAAGTATTATATTTCCAATTGGTTTCATGTGCATGACAGACGCATTGTATTTTATGGAACTCGTGATTTTAAATCAGTTGAAGAGCCTTTGCTTATCTTACAGGCAGATGGAGAAGATGAGTGTACAGCAGAAACATATGCTTTAATAGTAATACCCTATGAAGATATGTATATAGGTTTGTTATGGATGTTTCATGGAGATGCTGGCGAGACAAAATTGAATCGTCTTATGGGATATATGGATTGTCAGCTGGTATACAGCTATAATGGAAAAATATTTCAAAGGATATGCCATCGTCCATTTATTGCTCGCAGTAGGCAAGGAGAGCATGGTGGTGGAAGCGTGTTTCCAACATCTGTAGTTGAAGACAAAAACCATATATATATATATGGTAGTGGATCCAAAGGTGAGATGTTTCGATATCAGGAAGAAAAAGATGCTGCGCTATTGAGATATAGTCTCAGAAAAGATGGATTTGCGTATTTAGCTACGGAAAGTACAGGAGACATTTGTACTAAGGCACTTAGATTTTATGGAGAGAAGCTTTATTTAAATGTTTGCGCACCGTATGGAGTCATCAAAGTACGAATACTGAATGAAGATGGGAAAGAAATGGAGGGAATGTCTTATGAAGAGTGTACATATAAGTGTATTGATTTGATAGAGTGGACACCAGTATGGATAAGTAATAAGACAGTTAACAGCTTGAAAGGACAGGTTGTTTTTCTGGAAATTGAAATTACGAATGGAGAATTGTATGCAATACGTGGAGACTTTGATGTATTAGGGGCAAACTATATTAAATTGGAGTGATTGCATATCATGATAAAAATAGCGGTAAACGCTGGTGAGAATGACGGAATATCAATTGTAGATAGGAAGAAGGACATTGAGAAATTCATCGGCGATGAAATTGTAGTAGAAGAACCCCCGATTAGCCTTTTCCATGAAAATCTATTGAAAGGAATTCAAACAAAAAAGGCTGCTTATGATGTGTGTGCATATGCACCTTTATGGGCACAGGATATTGCACAGGAAAAACATCTTTTTGATTTAAATCAGTATGTTATGAATAAAGATCTGACATGGAAAGAGACAAAAGAAGGATTGGAGGGCGATTTTTTTAAAGCATACATCAATTATTGTGGCTGGCATGATATGAACAGAAAAATACCGGGAAGAGGACAAGGTGAAAAACTGATAGCGCTTCCCGGAACACATACAGGTGCGACTTTTTTGGTATATAGAAAAGATATATTTGAAAAATATGGTTTAAAAGAACCGTCAGATTGGGAAGAGTTTCAAAAAATTGCACTAGAGTATGCGGATATTAAGAACGGCTTATATGGAACTGCAATTGCTGGAAAACGTAAAGGCCTTTTCCCGGTACTTGACTGGTACACAAGAGTGGTATCCACAGGAGGCAGACAGTTTAGCGGATCGATTGTTGATCATAATCTGACATCAACTGCTTATAGTGAAGAAGGCGTTAGAGCATATGAACAAATCTGTTTATTGCTTTCCTGCATGCCGAAGATAACCAGGAGTTTTACTGTTCACGATGTGGCAGAAAAAATGTGTAACGGAGAATTGCTTATGCAACTGAATGTATCTTCTTTTGTTTTTCCGCAAATTTATTATCGTAAGTCTAATAAGGTGTGTCCGGAACAGTTGGGGATTTGTCAAGTTCCTGGGTTGGGAAAATATAAAGGAGTAGCATATGGTGGGGGATGGTCTTGGGCAATTCTTAATGATGTCAGAGAAAAAGAAACTTCATGGAAAATTATACAATATCTTTCCTCGAAAGAATTTGATCAATTTCGTTGTATGAAATATGGAGTAACTCCGGTCAGAAAATCCACAGCGAGGAATCCAAAAGTACAAAAAATGCAACCATGGGTACAATATATAGAACCCATCATAGAAAAAGCCGTAGAACCAGAATACTTTTACATACCGGAAGCTTTTAGCATTGCAGCAATAATTACAGATAAGCTTTTGAATGGGATTTTTCGTGGAGAAAAAGCAAAATGGGTTCTGAAAGAAATAGATGAAGATGTTAATCGTGTATTAAGAAATGGTGGTTGGCAATGAGAGGGGGTGGAAAATTGTGAAGCAATGGGATGTTTTAACCGTAGGTGAAACAATGGTAGTTTTTATTCCAGAACAAAAACAGTTGCTGCGTTATGTGGATAGATTTAAAAAAGGAATAGCTGGAGCGGAAAGCAATGTTGCTATTGGTGTATCCAAATTAGGTCATACAAGTTGTTGGATAAGTAAGTTGGGCTGTGATGAACTGGGAGAATATGTTCTTCGAGAGATTCGGGGAGAAGGAGTTTATGTATCGGAAGTAATAAGGGATGAGAATGCTTCGACTGGACTCATGATTAAACAGTTTAGTGAAGCAAATGAAACAAGCGTTTTTTATTATAGAAGGAATTCAGCAGCGAGTACGCTGAACAAGGATAATATTAGCGAAGAGATGATTCAAAACTCAAAAATAATACATATAACCGGAGTTACATCAGCTTTAAGCGGTAGTTGTGCAGAGATGAATTTGACACTGGCAAAAAAAGCAAAAAAGAACGGAGTGCTGGTAAGCTTCGACCCAAATATACGATTAAGATTATGGAGTAAAAATGAAGCTGCAGAGACGTTACGGCCCTTGTTGGATATGTGCGACATTGTTGAAATCGGTTTGGATGAAGCAAAAGTATTATTAGATACAGATAATATTAATGAGGTCGTTCGAATTCTTCGTGAAAAAAAAATACACAAGATTGCTGTGAAGCTTGGAAGCAAAGGAGCAATTGTGGCAGATGAGAGTTCTATGTATGAGATTCCACCATATTCTGTGAAGGTCATTGATAATATTGGAGCAGGAGATGCGTTTGCTGCAGGATTTTTGTGTGGCATATTGGAAGAAAGGGATCTTTTTACATGCGGTAAGATGGGTGCAATGATGGGAGCACAGGCTGTAGGAACACTAGGGGATATAGAAGGATTACCGGATCGGAAAAGATTGGAATTGCTTTTAAACGGTAATAAGGAAAATTACAGGTAGAAACTACATATGTAGTTCTTATAAAACTATTATAATTAAGGAGGATTTTAACTATGGCAATTGAATGGACAAAGGAGCAGATGAAGTATTTTATTAGCGAGTATAAAAAATTGAATACTCCCCTTGTATGGGATGCATTGTTTGTTCAGTATGGATATCGTAATCAGATTCTTAGAAGAGAAGTAAAACCTATTTTAAGAGATATGAAGCTGGCTGGACCTGCTGTCACCATTAAAGGAACTACGAATGTTACTCCTTTTGAGGAAGAATTTGATCATAAAGGGCCTGGTCCGCTGGGAGGAATGTGGATTCGCGTTGGACAGGCTTTGAGTGAGGATTGTGTTGTAATCATTGACCCTGGATATACTGAAGTGGCTGTACTGGGAGACATATTTGGGCAGACATGGCATCATATGGGAATGCAGGGGCTTGTATGCGATGGCCCGATTCGTGACTCTTTTGGATTTCTTGAAGATGATATTCCTACATTTTGTACTGATACAATGTGCATTTGCGCAGAGGGACACTGGAGAATGACAGACAGCAATGTTCCTCTTTGGTTACATGGCCAATTGGGAGAAGTATTGGTTAATCCAGGTGATTTTATTTTTGCAGATGCAGATGGAGTACTTGTGATTCCGAATGATATGATTGAGAAAGTCTTAATTAATGCAAAAGAAAGAGCTGCCAATGAAATTAAAACGAAAGCAGATATAAAAGCCGGAAAAACTCCTGAAGAGATGTGGTATGAAGATGGTCATAGTGGAGTTCTTGATGAGGATAAATAAATGCCCGATGATGTAAAAAAAAGCATATTGAGCGATAAAATAATTGCAATTATTAGAAATGTACGGTCTGAACAGATTGAACAAGTTGCAGAAGCACTACTAAAAGGAAATATCAGATGCTTGGAACTGGCTCTTTCAGGTGGAGCGAATTATGACGAGAAAGATGTTCTGAATTCAATTGAAAGAATTAGAAAAAAATATGATGGTCAAATATATGTGGGAGCAGGTACAATTTTGACTGTAGAACAGATGAAATCGGCGTATAACTCGGGAGCACAGTACATGATATCGCCCAATGTAAATCCTGACGTCATTGCTCAGACAAAACAGTGTGGTTGTATCTCTATCCCTGGGGCGTATTCGCCAACAGAAATCATAAATGCCTATGAATATGGAGCGGATTTAGTGAAAGTATTTCCAGTTGGAAAAGCAGGGGCGTCTTACATAAAAAATCTTTCTGTACCGTTGGGAAAGATTCCATTAATAGCGGTAGGAGGGGTAACGCTTCAAAATGTACAGGAATTTTTACATGCAGGTGCTGTAGCTGTTGGAGTAGGGGGAAATCTCGTTGATATTCAACTTATTCAGCAGAAGAGATATTCGGAGTTGGCAGTGAAAGCAAAAGAGTTTCATCGTCAGATTTCCTGGAAAGTTGATAAATAACCATAAAAACTATCGGCTGTAAAGACTCATTCGATAGATTGAATTTGAGTAGATAGATATCAGAAAATTTTATGGACGGTGTGAAATTTTTTCTGTAAATTTAAATCTTCTATGATAATTGATGCGGCTTAACGGCAGATTTCTGTGGTTAAGCCGTTGTTTATTTAATAGCAAATTTAAATTGGTATGTCAAGAGCGCCCAGAGAAATCTGGGCGTATATTTACTCTTGACCGTCCAACTTTTATTGTTATATTAGCCGATCCGGGTACATGATTTCCAGTTCACCACGTACTTTGTCCTAATTCCGGATTGGCATTGTCCATTTTTGCTATCTCAAAAGTTCCTAAGTATAGTGCCTTCATCAGTGCCTGTGAGCTTGGGAATACGCTTCTCTGCTTGTTCAATCTACGATAGCACGAATTCAGTGATTCAATGGCATTTGTGGTATAAAACGCAGTACGTACCTCTTTGGAAAATTTGAAAATTGGGGAGATTGCATCCCAGTTATCATTCCATCGATTCATAGCACTTGGATATTGTCCTGACCATTTTCTGGTTACTGCCTCCAGCTGTTTTCTGGCAGATTCCTCGTTTGCAGCTGTGTAGATCGTTTTTAAGTCTTTGGCAAAGGTTTTCATATCCTTGTTTGCAACATATTTAAGGGTATTTCTCACCATATGAACAATGCAGCGCTGTTGTTCCGTTTTGGGAAATGCAGCAGAGATTGCATCTTTGATTCCGGTCAGTCCATCAGAACAAAGAATAAGAATGTCCTGAACGCCCCTGTTTTTCAAACTATTCAGCACTGACAGCCAATACTTGCTGCTTTCATTTTCACCTACAACAATGCTTAATACTTCCTTCATTCCATCTTCATTAATTCCAAGGACAACATCGGCCAGTTTTCTGATCACGCCGTCATCACGCACAGAAAAATGTACAGCATCTATGAAAACGATTGGATATACCGATGATAATGGACGATTTTGCCATTCTTCGATTCTTGGAAGGAGCTTGTCTGTGATATCAGATACCATTCCCTCACTTACTTCAAAACCATAAATATCCTCTATCATTTCTGAAATCTGTCGTGTGGTCATTCCTTTCGCATACAGAGCAATAATCTTATCATCAATCGAAGAGATATCTTTCTGGCGTTTTGGAAGTACCTGTGGTTCAAATGAACTTTGGCGATCTTGTGGCACATCAACTTGAAATTCCCCATATTTACTACGGACGGTCTTAGATTTTGGTAAGCGCAAAATATTGCTACGTTACTCGTAAATTACGCTTGCACCAAAATGATAGATGCAAGCGTTTTACTTTATT
>NZ_JBCOME010000010.1:0-11997 GCF_040924365.1 Ruminococcus sp. 1001136sp1_2201st1_G3_2201SCRN_220225
GATACATGTTGCGGGAACGAATGGAAAGGGGAGTACCTGTGCGTTTCTCACATCTATTCTCAGGGAGGCAGGGTATTCCTGCGGTCTGTTTACGTCTCCCCATCTGGTGAAGATCAACGAGCGGTTTCAGATCAATGAGGTGAATATTGATGATGACACCTTTTTGAAAGCTTTTGAGAGAGTGAAAGTGCTGGCGGACGAGCTTGTGGCTGAAGGTAGTTACCATCCTACTTATTTTGAGATGCTGTTTCTTATGGGAATGGTGATCTTTGCAGAGGCAGGGGTGGACTATGTGACTTTGGAAACCGGGCTTGGCGGAAGGCTGGATGCGACTACAGCGGTAGAGAATCCTGTGGCTTGCGTGATCACATCTATCAGTCTGGATCATATGCAGTTTTTGGGAAATACGGTAAGAGAGATTGCAGGGGAGAAGGCTGGAATCATTGTTCCGGGAGTTCCTGTAATCTATGATGGAAATGACAAGGATGCGGCAGAAGTGATCGCTGCGAAGGCAAAGGAGCTTGGAAGTCCGGCTTATAAAGTAATTCAGGCTGGAGCAAAGGTACTGGGAAATAATAAAGACGGCATTGATTTTTCCCTGGAGGACGATTATTATGGGGATACCAGGTTCCATATTCCTTTTATTGCATGGTATCAGGTGATGAACGCATCTCTGGCGCTTACAACTATGGAAGTGCTGAAAGACAGGATTCCGGTGACCATGGAACAGCTGCAGGCAGGAATTGCAAATACCAGATGGCAGGGCAGAATGGAGACCATTTTGCCGGGCGTGATCGTGGATGGTGCACATAATGAGGATGGCGTGCGCAGGTTTGTGGAGACTGCAGAGCGGTTTCAGAAGGAGTATCCGCTGACACTTTTATTTTCTGCGGTGAATGATAAGGATTACCAGGATATGATCCATACAATTTGCAGCAGAATAAAATTCCGTAAAGTTGTAACCACAGAGGTTGGGGGATACCGTGAGGTGCCGTCTGCGGAGCTGGCAGAGATCTTTTGCAAAGAAGGCTGTAAGGATATTGGAAACTCTGATAATATTGAAGAAGCTTTTCATATGGCGCACGAGGCCAAAGGAGAGGACGGAATGCTGTTTTGCGTGGGTTCTCTTTACCTGGTGGGAGAGATTAAGACACTCTTGTTGAAAAAGTAAATTGTCTGCAAGAAAACATGGGATTTCTGGTTGATTTTCCAGGAGTCTGTGGAGGAATTTTATGATCGATTACGAAGAGGAACTTAAGAAATTTGAGCCCTGTCTGGATGTGACAGACGCGGAAGAGGCTATTTACGATAGAGAGCTGACGGATATTCTGGACATTCTTCAGGAAATGCTCAGGGAGTCCAAAAGCGGACGCAGGATGAAATAGAATAGGAGATACTTAATGAACTGTATGAATTGCGGCGCGTTCCTGGCTGACAAGGATCTGGATTACTGTCCTCATTGCGGGTGCAACGTCCTGATCCAGAAAAAGGTGGAGTATCTATCCAAACTTTATTACAATCAGGGCTTGGAGAAGGCAAGTATCCGGGACCTTTCAGGAGCTGTTAACTGTCTGAAGCAGAGCCTTACCTTTAACAAGAGAAATATCCAGGCGAGAAATCTTCTGGGTCTTGTGTATTTTGAAATGGGAGAGGTGGTCGCTGCTCTTAGCGAGTGGGTGATCAGTAAGAATCTGCAGTCTACCCGGAATATTGCGAATGAATATATTAATCGTCTTCAGGCGAATTCGAATAAACTGGATGCTATTAATGAGACAATAAGAAAATATAATAATGCCCTGGCTCTTTGCAGGGAAGGTCATGAGGATATGGCTGCTATTCAGCTTCGCAAAATTCTGAACCAGAATACCAAGCTGATCAAAGGCTATCACCTGCTGGCGCTGATCTATATGAAGAATCATGACTGGGGCAAGGCAAGAAGAACCTTGAAAAAGGCGGCTCGTATTGATAAGACCAATACAACTACATTACGTTTTCTTCGTGAAGTAGATGAGAGAACTGGTGTAACGACCAGACTTGAGAAACAGAAAAAAGGACTTTTTGGTGCCAAGGGCAAGACAGAAGGTTCGGATGAGATTTCCAGAAGTACTGTGGTACAGCCGGCAGTTTACAGGGAAAATTCCAGAATTTCACTGTTTGTGACACTTATGGCGGGTGTGGCAGCAGGTGCGGCTGCATTTTGGTTTCTGGCAGTTCCGGCTATCAAGCAGGGGATTTACAGAGAAGCCAATCAACAGATTGTAAAGTACAGCGAGTCTCTGGTCAGCCAGGGTGCGGAGCTTTCCAAAGCCCAGGGTGAGGCGAAGGAATCCGGAGATGTGGCAGAGGAAATCACCCAGCAGCTTGATGCCGAGCAGAAGAAGAGTACCAGTTATCAGGCACTTCTGAATGCGTATGCAGCTTATACACAGAATGAGTATGATGCAGCTGCATTGGAAATCCAGAAGGTTTATGAAGATCAGCTGGGAGATGATGTAATGGGAATTTACAATACCATCTGTTCAGCTACTGGTGTGTCTGGAATCACGGAAGACAGTAAGTCTGAGGGCAGCGAAGATTCCTCTGATTCCGAAAGCAATGATGGAACTGACAATACAACAGATGGTTCTGAAACGGATTCCTCTGGTTATGACAGTTCTTACAATGATGCATCTGGTGACAGTGGGTATGATGAATCCGGATATTCTGATTACAGCGACGAAAACGGCTATTATGATGAAAATGGTGATTTTCAGTATTATGAATAAAAATTTCTGAATTACAATAATGAGAAACCTCTGAACCGGGGATGTGCGGGATAGACCTGCACATCTCTTTTTCTTTTTTCTGTGCAGAGGGTCAAAATAGAGTAAAAAAGGGGGATTTTATTTATGAAACCTGTTTTTGAAACTACGGGAACCTGTCTGAATATTAAACTGCCTGAGGAACTGGATCATCCGGCTTCTGAGCTGATCCGGAGAGAATCAGACAGGATTATGGGAAAAATATATATCAGAACCATTTGTTTTGACTTTGGAAATACTGTTTTTATGGACAGTTCGGGCGTAGGTTTGATCATGGGGAGATACCGGGCTCTGGGGATGCGCTCTGGCTGCATGAAGGCCTGTCATGTAAACGGATATATTGAAAAATTGCTGCGGCTTTCAGGTGTGAGTAAATTTCTGGAACTGGAAAGAACAGAAAATGAGATGCAGCTGGAAGGGAGGGGAGTCTGATGGGAAATTCCAACGAAATGACCATTATTTTTGACAGCCGTCCGGAGAATGAAGGGTTGGCAAGGGTAGCTGCCGCGGCATTTTGCACCCAGCTGAACCCCACACTGGAGGAAGTAGCAGATTTGAAAACGGCTGTGTCAGAGGCTGTAACCAACTGTATCATCCATGGCTATCAAGGAGAGGTACATAAGATACGGATGAAGTGTGTCAGAAAAGAGAGAACAATTTATCTGGATATTGAGGATGATGGCATAGGAATTGCAGATGTGGAAAAAGCAATGGAGCCCTTATATACGACCCGCGCTGATCAGGACAGATCAGGAATGGGGTTTACTTTTATGGAAGCATTTATGGATGAGGTTAAAGTCACCTCACAGGTTGGAAAAGGAACCTGTGTGCATATGAGCAAAAAAATCGGTAATTGATCAGGAGGAAACATGGATCACACTCTTGCTCTCATTGGGCGCATTCACCAGGGAGATAAAGAGGCAAGAGATACTTTGTTTTCGGAAAATATGGGACTGGTATATAGCGTTGCCAGGCGTTTTCTGGGGAGAGGGGTGGAAATGGAGGATCTTTTTCAAATTGGAAGCATCGGGCTTTTGAAGGCTGTAGATCATTTCAATCCTGAATTTGATGTGAAGTTTTCTACTTATGCAGTACCAATGATCATTGGAGAGATTAAGCGGTTCCTTCGGGATGATGGAATTCTGAAGGTGAGCCGCTCCATAAAAGAGAATCAGTATAAAATCTGTAAAATGAGGGAGGAATTGGAGAAAAAGTTAGGCCGTGAG
This sequence comes from Ruminococcus sp. 1001136sp1_2201st1_G3_2201SCRN_220225, assembly GCF_040924365.1. Lineage (NCBI taxonomy): Bacteria > Bacillati > Bacillota > Clostridia > Eubacteriales > Oscillospiraceae > Ruminococcus > Ruminococcus sp. 1001136sp1_2201st1_G3_2201SCRN_220225. The sequence continues at coordinate 4,028 of NZ_JBCOME010000010.1, forward strand.
CCGGATCTAAGAGAACTTTCAGATGCTATGGATATGCCGATGGAAGAATTGGCGATGACGCTGGAATCGGCTGCAGAGGTAGATTCTATTTACAAGACTGTGTATCAGGGAGATGGAACGGATTTGCAGCTTGTGGACAGGCTTCCGGAAAAAGAGGATCGCCATGAAAAGCTTTTGAACCGGATTTTTCTGGAGGAGATTCTGGAAAAACTGGAAGGAGAGGAGAAAAGACTGATCGTATTTCGGTATTTTCAGGATATGACACAGACAGAGGTTGCAAAAAAAATGGGAATGTCCCAGGTTCAGATTTCTAGGATGGAGAAAAGGATATTGAAGAAGCTGAGAGAAATGGAGAAGTAAGAGCCAAAGTGAAACTTTGCGGTATATTTTTCCCGGATTCAGTTGACGTAGCCCGCTATGGTGCCCTGATCCCGGCCAATTCTCCCACAAATTGTGACGCACATCTTGCAGAAAGCCTTTTTCAAATATGCTCTGGAAAAGGAGAAAAAGCAAAGTATTTTCTCATATTTTCCAGAGCATTATTGGGTGTTAGAATTTAATCTCTTTTCCTTCCAGACGCCACTGTCTGAACTCTGCAGAAGCAGAGAGAAGCAGGTCAGAAGAGGAGTTAAGGGCTGTCTCAACTGAGTCCTGGATAACTCCGATAATAAAGCCTACGGCTACAACCTGCATGGAAATGTCGTCAGAAATTCCGAAAAGGGAGCAGGCCATAGGAATCAGAAGGAGGGATCCGCCGGCAACACCGGAAGCACCACATGCAGAAAGGGCTGCAAGAAGGCTGAGGATGATGGCGGTTGGGATATCAACGTGGATTCCAAGGGTAAAAGCAGTTGCCATTGTCATAACGGTGATGGTGATAGCAGCTCCGTCCATGTTGATGGTTGCACCAAGAGGAATGGTTACGGAATAGGTGTCACGGTCAAGCCCCATCTCCTCACAGGCTTTCATATTTACTGGAATATTGGCAGCGGAACTTCTGGTGAAGAATGCGGTGATGGCACTTTTCTTCAGGCAGTGCAGAATCAGCGGATATGGATTCTTGCGGATACACCAGTAAACCAGAAGCGGGTTTGTTACAAAGTAGATGAAAAGCATGCTGCCTACCAACAGCAGCAGTAGTCTTCCATAGGTAGTGAAAATGTCTAATCCGTTGGTGGATACGGTGTTAAATACCAGACCGAAGATTCCGAAGGGTGCCAGGTTGATGATCCAGCTGACCACCAGGGATGTTCCGTCTGCAATGTCAGCAAGGACTTTTTTGGTGGTGTCATTTGCTGTACGAAGGGCAAGTCCAAGAAGGATGGCCCAGGTAAGGATACCTACATAGTTTGCATTCACCAGGGAAGATACCGGGTTGGCAACAATATTCAGAAGAAGGTTGCTGAGGACCTCCACAATACCCTGTGGAGCACTGGCGTCTGCGGCTGCATTGGTAAGTGTCAGCTGTACAGGGAAAATCATGCTGGCGAAAACGGCGATCACAGCTGCCAGTACAGTGCTGAACATGTAAAGGGCAACTACTGTTTTGATAACGCCGCCATGGGATTTTCCTGCGTTGCACAGTGAACTGAGAACCAGAAAGAATACCAGAAGGGGTGCGATAGCTTTCAGAGCACCTACAAATACATCGCCAAGGATGGCAATGCTGGTTGCACCGGGGGCTGCAACTCCAAGGATGGCGCCAAGAATCAGACCAACGACGATTCGTTTCACCAGTGCAATCCCGGTCCATTTGTTCCATAGATTTTTCATTTGTTTCTTTACCTCTTTCCCTCTTTAATTTGATAAAAGATTAATCAATTAACTAATTATAAAGGATGTGAGGGGATTGTGCAACAAACTTTTAGGAAAATTGCAGTGAATCTCTATTGTATCTCTATTGTACAAAAAACTTTGTTTTATATTCAGAAGGGCTCAGGCCTTCATATTTCCGGAAAATCGAAGAAAAATAGGTGGCATCCTTATATCCCACAGCTTCTGCAATTTCGTAAGTAAGCAGATCCGTATTATGCAGAAGCTCCTTTGCCTTATGAATGCGCTCCTTATTGATGTACTCAGTAAGAGAACAGGAGGTTGCCTTTTTGAAGGTGCGGCTTAGGTGGGAGGGGGAAATATGCAGTTCCTGAGCAATGGTATCCAGGGAGAGATTTCCAGCCAGATTCTGGACAATATACTGTATGGTGTTTTCTATAATGTAATTGGGAACTGCATGGGTGTTCATACTGTTTTCCCTGGTATATTCCATGATCTGAGAAACAGCACTCTCCAGGGCAAAAATATCCCGGGATTTCAAAAGGTCTTCCAGATATCTAAGGGGAACAGGCTCCAGCTCTTTTTTTACCAGTACACGGCAGCAGATGTAGTAAATCTGGGAACAGATATTCTTTGCATCCTGTGAATTGGTAAAACTGCTTTTGAACTTGGAAAAAATATGATTGGAAACAGAACTGGCTTCCTGGAAAGCCCAGTTGTTCAGACTGCTTTCAATCTGATAAAGATTCAGTGAATTTTCTACAGAAAGTTCCGCAGATTCCTCGGAATTGATGCTTTCAAAAACAGAAATTCGTTGTTCGCTATAAAAGTTATGGGTAAGTGCCTGGATGGCCTCGGAAACTGCCATCTGAAACGCTTCCGGGGATTGATGAAGAGCACTGATCCCGGTAAGAATTTCAGAAGAACTGAATGCCTTTACAATACCGGAGATCTCACGACAGTTTTCCAGAATATATTCTGGAATGGAAGGGCTGGGCTCCGTCTGGAAATAAACATTCAGGATTAAATTGTTATAACGGTAACAATAGGTGTTCTTTTTCTCCGCAATTACAATTTTTTTCAGAGCTGACAGATCCGGTTCATCGGAAGAGGGTTTAAAAGCTGCTACATAATAGCAATCCATGTGAAGTCCAAGGGAAAGAAGCTTTTCTTTTAATTCTTCTGTGCAGGGATGGTCAGTCAGCTCCTGCATCAGCTGATCCTTCAGGAAAAAGACACCTTCTTTTGCAATATTCTCCTGCTGTTGGGAAACAATCAGTTGCTTTTGAGCCTCCTGGACAGCAGCGAAAAGTTCTTTTTTATTGGTTGGCTTTAAAATGAAGGAGGTGACGTGATATTTGATGGCAGTCTGTGCGTACTCAAAATCAGCGTATCCGGTCAGGATGATCACCTTTGTCATAGGATGATTTTCGTGAACAAAGCGAGCTACTTCCAGTCCGTCTGCAGCGGGCATTTTGATATCTGTGATTACGATATCCACAGGATGATTTTTCAGAAAATCTATGGCCTCCATTCCGTCAGAAGCGCTTCCCACAACCTGACAGTCGATGGATGCCCAGTTCATATAATTGGAAATACCTTTTCGCATAGTGACTTCGTCGTCAACTACAAGAAGCTTAAATATCATGGGAAAACTCCTTTCTTGGAATGTGGAAAGAAACTGTGGTGCACTTGTTTGGAAGGCTTGTGATCTTTATCCCCGAGTCTGATCCATAAAGCAGTTTCAGCCGCTTGTCCAGGTTTTTCATGCCGATGTGAGTGTGGCTGTCTTTCTCAGAATGCCGGATGGACTGAATATCTGGTATCACTTCAAAACCGATTCCGTCGTCAATAATGCAGATTTCCAGCATTTGGTCATCTCCCTCTATGATCTGGATGATCAGATGACCTTTTCCTTTCTTGGGTTCCAGACCGTGGACAATTGCATTTTCCACAAGTGGCTGAATGGAAAGACAGGGGATTTCGCAGGAAAGAGCCTGTTCCGGTATCTGGATATCGCAGGAAATTTTGTCCTCGAAACGCATCTGCTGAAGATATACATAAAGTCGCACATATTCCATTTCTTTTGAAATGGAAGTGAAATTGTGATTTCGGGAGAGGGTGTTCATTTTCATCAGGCTTCCCAGGGAAATTACCATCTCATAAATCTCTTCGTTGTCAATCATCTGGGCTTTCCATGCAATAGTGTTGAGCACATTGAAAAGAAAGTGTGGATCCATCTGGGACTGAAGAGCACGGATCTCGGCATTTTTTATAAGAAGTTTTTGCTGATAAATATCCTGATAATAGGTGTCAAGCTGCAGAAGCATCTGATTAAAGGACTGGGCCCACACCTGGAATTCCTGATAAAAGCTTTCTGGCGGAAGGGAGCTGCGGTTTCCTTTTGAAATCTCATTGATGAGAAGAATCATGGTATCAATGGGACGGGTAACTGCCCGGGAAATAATAAATGCCGCAAACAGGGCAATGAGAGCCACTGCCAGGGTAACCAGAAGATAGGATTTCAGGGTACTGTTCAGGTTTTCAAGAAGCAGTTCTTTGGGAGCGGCCACTGCGGAGGTAAGTCCCAGTCGTTCCAGGGACTGGGATGCCATGAAATAATCTTTGCCGGCAAAGCTTTGTTCCTTAAACAGCACAGAGCCTTTTTTTGTATTCAGACTGGAATATAAAGTCTGAAGATCCTCTCCTGAAAAATCAGAATCTGTACTAAGGGAAAATTCTCTGTTAAAAAGCATAATAAACCAGGATGAATCAATGGTCTTCGAGCAGTATTCAATCCATTTCCTGGCATTGATGTTGATAACAATCATACCAATCCTGTTTCCTGAATTGCTGCTATACAGATTGCGGGCAAAGTACATGTTCTGTTCGTGTAGCGGGGAAGTATAACACATCAGGTGCGGATCAGAGGCGTCGATGGTACTTTGCAGAAAGTCTGAGGTATCTTCCACGTTTTCCAGAATCCCGGAAGTATAGGCATGGTAAATAATGTTATGATTGTTATAAATGTAAATGGAATCTGTGAAATTCTTTTCGGAAAGAGCAGAACTGTTATAAATATAAGACATCTGCCGCTCTACGGAAAATGGATGATTGGTTCCCGCGTCCGGATTTTCCAGTGCATTCTGGATCACCTCATTAGACATAAAAAGAGGAATGACGGAATCAATTGTCTCCACCTGGTCCTGTATGGTATCATTGACCTGATTTAACTCCCGCACAATGGAGTCGCGGGAGGTCTTTCTTAATATAGAAGAAGTTTTGATATAATAAAATCCCACAGATAATAGTAAAACGAATCCCACGATGATCATAATGGTGACGGTAATGAAAAATCTGAGAGAGGGATATTTCTTAGGAGTGTGATCAGCCAAAATGGAAAACCTCCTTAATTTGGAAAAATAATTACTTTTATATTATCCCACATTTCAAAAAGTACATCAATTAAATTTGCAGGAATGTCATGTATTTTAAAGAAGAGGACAAAATTTTTAAACAGGAGAAAGAAAAGGAGAAAAATGGGAAAAAATCAGGAAAATGGTGCGGAAATATCCAAGGAACAGCACAAGGTCTTTTATTAAAAAAAGGGGCTTTACAGGCTATAATACACTCACAAACCAAAACAAGGGAGGAACATCATGAAAAGAAAAATGATTTCTAAAATTATGGCAGCAGCACTGATCGGAACTATGTGTGCGGGAATGGCTGTACCTGTAATGGCTGCCGATGATGAAAAAGTAACTTTAAGCGTGATCAACTATCACGTAGGAACCGACTACGCAGCTGAGTACTATTCCTATCTGTTCGAAGCTTTTCAGCAGACAGAGGAAGGAAAGAACGTAGAGTTCAGCTTTGAGGAAATTCCTACAACAGATGCATTTAATCAGAAAATCAAACTTCTTATCTCCAGCGGAGATCTGCCGGATATCGTTTTCAATGGTGGAAACAACATTATCGAGCTGGCTGCAAAATCCGGAAAAGTAGCAGACTTGACACCTTACCTGGATGCAGATCCGGAGTGGAAATCTCTGTTTGATGAAACATCTCTGGATTTCAATACAGTAGATGGCAAGATTTATGGTATTCCGGTTTCTAAAGAGGTTTCTTACATTTACTATAACAAAGACCTGTTTGAGCAGGCTGGAATCGAGGCTCCGGAAGTAGCATATGCAACCTGGGATGAGTTCTTTGAAGCATGCGACAAGCTGAAGGAAGCAGGAATCACCCCGATCGGAATGGATAGTGCAGATTCCGGATGGCTGACAAACCTGTGGATGAGTGCTCTTATTGGAACAAACGGTGATGCTGGAAATGAGTGGATGAACACTATGTATCCAACAGATTACAATACACCAGAAGTAATTGAAGCAGCAGAGAACATCCAGAAAATGTTCCAGAACTATACAACACCAGATGCTGTTGGCGGAAAATATGATCCAATGGCAACTCATTTCTTTAACGGCGAAGTTGCAATGTTCCCGAACGGACCATGGATGATCCCGGATTTCTCTGAGACAGAGAAGGCTCCGGAAGGCTTCTATGACAAGGTTGGTATCATGCTTCTTCCAGGGAACGGAATGGAAATGGTTCCAACACCTGGCGATATGGTAGGCGCTACCGATCCTGAGAAAATAGAGGCAGCAGTTGCATTCCTGAAATTCGAGACAACTCCGGAAAACCAGATCAAGGCTCTGGAAATGACCGGATTACAGCCTGTATCTGATAATCTTGAGGTTCCGGATACACTTTCCGAGAGCGATCCTCTGATGGCACAGGCACTTGAAATCCAGGGCAAGGCAGAGGTGACTTACGGACAGAATCAGGCATACTGGTATCAGAATACAATTGATACCTTCTCAACAGAGCTTCCGGAACTGGCATATGGAAACATCACAGCAGAAGAGTTCTGCACAAAACTGTCAGAAGCGGCAGCAAAGAACGTGGAATAATGTAAATAGCCTGTCACCGGCACCAATACAGCTCTGGTGACAGGCTGTTTTTATGAAACAGGAAATTCCGTTGGAATTTTCTGCAGGCAGGATTCTTTTTGTGAGGAGAAAAAATGAATACAAAGAATAAAAAGATATGGATTTTTTTGTTTACCATTCCCTGCATGATCTTATTTGCACTGGTATATGCGGCTCCTATCATCACTGTTTTTTACACATCTCTGTGTGATTATACCGCTTTTAATTCACCTGCATTTCAGGGAATCAAAAACTTTATTACGATTTTCAGTGACAGCGATTTTATCTGCTCCATCCGGAACACCCTTCTGTGGGTAGTGCTGCAGTCCACCATACATGTAGGTGTTGGTCTTGCTATGGCACTTGTTCTTCGAAGAAAACCGAAGGGCTGGAAATTTGCAAGAACAGCATACATGATCCCAAATATCATTCCTACAGCGGCAACAGGTGTTATGTTTACTCTGCTTTTAAATCCTATGTTCGGAATTGTAAAGCCAATCATGGATTTTCTTGGAATCGACTACGCCATGGTTCCAAATCTGTTCGGAAATTCCAGATATGCATTCTGGACGGTGACAGCAACCTGGATCCTCTATTCCGGATTTAACACCATTATTTTTCTGGCAGAAATGGGTGCTGTAAGCAAAGAGATTTATGAGGCAGCAGCAATCGACGGTGCAACTCCCTGGCAGGCAGACCGTTATATTACGCTACCGCTGATGCGAAATGTATGCGGAACCTGTGTCACTCTTGCAAGTGTGGCCATGGTGTCACAGTTTGACATTATTTACATGACAACAAAAGGCGGACCTGGAACTTCTACTTTGAACCTGCCCATTTATCTGTATAAGGCAGCGACACTGGAAAACAATTATGGAAAAGCAAACGCAGTAGGGGTAGTACAGATCATTATCGGAATCACACTGGTTATTCTGATCAAAGGTCTTTTCCGTGAGAAAAAGGAGGCGGCATAATGAGAAAAACAAGCAGAGTGAAAAATGGGATCGCGTCCTTTTTCAAATATTTCTTTATGATCTTTTTGATTTTTATTTCATTGGCACCAATCATTTGGGCGTTTTTGGGGTCTTTTAAATCTTATGCAGAGATTAACTCCTCTGCATTGTCCCTGCCATCCAGTTTTAACCTGGATAACTATAAGGCGGCACTTCAGTATGCACCGATTTTGAAATATTTCATGAACAGTGTGCT
>NZ_JBCOME010000010.1:12152-37702 GCF_040924365.1 Ruminococcus sp. 1001136sp1_2201st1_G3_2201SCRN_220225
TCCCAGCCATTGTTTGCCATTTTCCAGAAGCTGGGGATTTTTGATACAAAGCTTGGTCTGATCATTGTGTATTCTGCAATGGGAATTCCAATGTCTTTCTTTGTTATGGTCAGCTATTATAAGACCATTTCCACAGCGCTTGAGGAATCGGCTTATATTGATGGCGCAACTTTTATCCAGACATTTTTACATATTATCCTGCCGCTGGCGAAGCCGGGACTTGTGACCATTGCCATGATTCAGTTTATCAATATCTGGAATGAGTTCTATTTCGCTTTGATGTTGACAAGCGGTGACCGTGCAAGGACAGTTCCTATTGCGTTGAATTATTATATGGGAACTTTTGCAAACAACTATTCCGCGCTGTTTGCAGCAGTTGTGATGACGGTGCTTCCTACAATTATTTTATTTATCCTTCTGCAGAGACAGGTTATGGAGAGTCTTACTGCAGGGGCTGTGAAAGGATGAGAATATGGATATCAACAAGAAACCGATTTATCCAGTAGAGACATGGAATGTTACAGAAAAGGAATTTTCCATGGAAACCAATTACCGGAATGAGACAACCTTTGCATTGTCAAATGGATATATTGGTACCAGAGGTACTTTTGAAGAAGGCTATGATTTCTCTGTTGATGAAGGGCTGGAAGGCAACTTTATCAACGGATTTTATGAAAGTGTGGACATTCCTTACGGAGAGTGGAATTATGGATTTCCGACCAAGAGCCAGTCACTTCTGAATCTGTCAGATCTTAAGAAAACAGAAATCTATGCAGATGGAGAGCTGTTTGACATGCGCACCGGCAAGGTGGAAGATTACAGCCGTGTGCTCCATATGAAAGATGGCTATGTGGAAAGAAAGCTGACCTGGATTTCTCCAAAGGGGAAAAAGCTGCAGCTTGTGATGGAACGTTTTGTGTCTTTGGTGCATAAGAACAGAATGTACCAGCGAATTCAGATCACACCAGTGAATTTTTCAGGGGAGATTCGTATCTGCTCTCATTTAAATGGGGATGTGGAGAATCATACGAGGAAGACAAATCCGCTGATCGGCTATGGTCCTTTTGGAAGCAGACTGCATATGGATAAACTTCAGGCTGAAGACGGTGTGCTGTATTATGAGGGCACTACTTTGCAGAGTTGCATGACTGTGGGCTGTGGAAGTCAGTATAAAATAGAAGGAGCCGGAGAGATTGTAACTGTTTTTGAAACAGAGGAAGAAAAAAGACATGCTGTGTGTGAAAGCAGAATGGAGATTCCGGAAAATACTACGGTTACCTGTGAGAAAGCTATTGTCTATACATCCAGTCAGGACATGGAGGTTAGCGAGCTGGAAAGATTTACGAAAAAAGAACTGAAAGAGGCATCTGAGAATGGATGGAGGAAGGAATTCCAGGCTCATATGGATAAAATCCATGAATTCTGGGATGTTTCCGATGTTCAGATTTATGATGATGAGACCCTTCAGCAGGGAATCCGTTTTAACCTGTTTCATATTATGCAGTCTGCAGGAAGAGACGGACGCACAGGAATGGGAGCAAAGGGGCTTTCTGGGGAAGGATATGAAGGACACTATTTCTGGGATACAGAAATGTATGTGCTTCCGGTATTTGTGTACACAGCACCGGAGCTTGCAAGAAAACTTCTGGAGTATCGTTTCCGTACATTGGATCAGGCCCGGGACCGTGCAAAAGTTCTTGGACACCAGAAGGGGGCTCTTTATCCATGGCGTACTATTAATGGAGAGGAAGCTTCCACTTATTTTCCACTTGGTACGGCCCAGTATCATATCAATGCAGATATTGCCTATGCGTTTTGGCTGTATGTGAGTGTTACCGGGGATATGGAGTTTTTCAAAGATATGGCTGCTGAGGTTTTTGTGGAGACTGCCAGAGTCTGGGCGGATGTAGGATATTTTGCTGAGTGCAAGGGCGGAAAATACTGTATTTGTGCGGTAACAGGACCAGATGAGTACAATGCTATTACGGATAATAATTTTTATACCAATCTTATGGGAAGGGAAAATATCCGTTATGCATTGAAATCGCTGGATATGTTAAAAGAGGCTGGAGAGGATGTATATGAGGCATTTGTTTCCAGAATGGGAATTACCCGGGAAGAAACTGCATACTGGAAAAAAATTGTGGAAAATATGTATTTTCCATATGATGAAAGTCGTCAGGTATATGCGCTGGATGATCGGTTTATGATGCTTCGTCCATGGGATGATTCCAGAATCCCACCGGAAAAGAGACATCTTTTGTATGAAAATTATCATCCATTATTTGTCTACAGACAGAGAATGTGCAAGCAGGCAGATGCTATTTTCGGGCTTTATCTGCACAGTTATTTATTCAGCAAGGAAGAACTGAAACGAAACTATGATTTCTATCAGGAAGTGACACTGCATCATTCTTCTCTTTCTAACTGTGTGTTTGGAATGCTGGCTTGCCAGATCGGATATTATGACGAGGCGTATGAATATTTTGCACAGTCTGCAAGAATGGATCTGGATGATTATCATGATAACTTCTATGCGGGAATCCATGCTGCAAATATGGCAGGAACCTGGCAGGCAATTATCAACGGATTTGCAGGTGTGAGGGTAAACGGCGGTGAACTGGAACTGCATCCTTATGTTCCAAAGCTGTGGAAGGGTATGCAGTTTAACCTTCTATACCGGGGAAGAAAGCTGAATATTCAGCTTACACATGAAAAAACAAGAGTAGAACTGGTGTCAGGAGATGCAGTCTTCTTAAAACTTAATGAGAAGGAAATTCATCTGGAGGCAGGAAAGGGAAGTATTTATGAAGAAGAAATATAAGGCAGTCTTTTTCGACTGGGATGGCACAGCTGTTCTCAGCCGAAAGGCACCTGTGGAGGAGATTGTAGGAGCAATGCGACCTCTTCTGGACCAGAAGGTAAATCTGGTAATCGTAAGCGGAACTACAATAGAAAATATTGCAGGGGGAAAACTGGAGACGTATTTTACAAAGGAACAGCTGGCGCAATTGTATCTGGGACTTGGACGCGGTGCCTTTAATTACCGGTATGAAAATGGACAGGAGTTGATTTTCTCGGATATGCTTCCAGACAAAAAAATGCTGGGGGATATTCACAGAATCTGCTTTGACATTCATATGAAGCTTCTGGAAAAGTATGGACTGAATACGGACATTGTATTTTCCAGACCTAATTATTGTAAGATTGATCTGATGGTGGAGAACCAGAGAGGGGATAATCTGTTTATGCAGGAGAATGAGCTGGATATGCTGAAGGATTGCCTGGAAAAGCATGGTGTAGAAGGCGGTCTTCAGGGGCTTCTGGATATTTCTGTGGCAGCAGGAGAACAGTATGGGATAACAGTGAAGCCAACCTGTGATGCTAAGTATCTGGAGGTGGGGATTTCAAGTAAGAGCGACAATGTGGATCGTATTCTGGAGCATCTTCAGGAAGCGTATGGAATCTGTCCGGAGGAATGCTGCTTCTGGGGGGATGAGTATGTGGGAATTGAAGAAGGGATTTATGGAAGTGACAGCTTCATGAAGACGAAGAAAACAGGAAATGGAGATTTCTTTGATGTATCAGAAGTTCCAGGAAAAAGGCCGGAGGGTGTGACCAAACTTGGCGGTGGTGTGGAACGGTTTCTTGGATTTTTGAGGGAGCAGGTGAAGATAGAATAAAAAAAGATGGACTTACATTTGGATGTTGCAGCCTATTATGGAACTTCAGCTGGAGAAAATCTTCAACAAATAGTGACATGTATCTTGTATAATGTTTTTTGAAGATATATTTTGGAATATATGCGTGAAATATAGAAATACCCGGTGGAGAAAATCATTCTTATGAGATTCCTTACCGGGTATTTGTGATTTTGAATTTATTTAGCAGCAGCCTGTTTGCCAAACAGCGTATTTTTGTACTTGGAAAGTGCAGTAAGAAGTACCATTCCAAAGATTCCGCAGGAAATGATCTCTCCGGCACCTACTGTAAGCATCATAAGTGGAATCGGAAGATTGACGGAATAGCCGTAACGAAGTACGAATGGAACCAGAACTGCATTGGCTACGATTGGTGGAACTGGTGCCAGCCATTTGTTGCTGTTACGAAGTTTGTAGGTAAATACAGCTCCGATGAGGGTAGCGATACTTCCGAATGCAATATCCAGAGGAATTGCACCGCCAAGCAGGTTGGCAAGGATACAGCCTACAAAAAGACCAGGAATGGCAGCTGGTGTGAAGAATGGAAGAATGGTCAGGGCTTCGGAAATTCGAACCTGGATCTCTCCATAGCTAAACGGTGCAAACACCAGTGTCAGTACAACATAGACAGCCGCAATCAGCGCTGCCTGCACCAGAAACAGGGTACTCTTGTTTTTCATATTCATTTGTCTCCTTTAGTTTTGTTTTACGAGTGGAAGGTCACGAACACTCGATTCATTTTCGCGCTGCAATGAGTCAAGCGGCCATGCTTGCATGGACATTTGACGAATGCCGCGGAGGCATATACCGGAAGGTATATGGCCTACGCCGGGAATCGGCGGAAAAGCCGCTTAAGACCTTATTTTTCAGGGCTTTTCAACGGGCATCAGTATAACATATAGAATTCCGGTTTTCAAGAGGTTATTCCCAAAATGTTCGGAGCATACCCACATTTGCCCATATTTACTGTGCCGTTTATACAACTTTTCCTGTAATACAGCAAAAGTTTTTAGGGTTGTTATTCCTTCTGAATCATAGTAATCTGTAGATATCTTATGAAGAGAACCGCATTTGTCGGTTTGCAGATCAGGAGGAAAAAATATGTCAGATAGCAGAATACAAAAATACAAAAATCCCATTATTTCCGGTTACAATCCAGATCCGTCGATTTGCAGAGTCGGGGATGATTTTTATCTTGTAAATTCAACTTTTGAATTCTATCCCGGAGTTCCGGTTTACCACAGTAAGAATCTTGTGAACTGGGAATTGATCAATTACTGTCTGAGAGATAAAGAGCAGCTTTATCTGGACGGTGTTCGGCCGTCAGGCGGAATTTATGCGCCGATGCTCTGTTACCATAACGGTGAGTTTTTTATGACCACTACCAATGTGTCACATAAGGGGCATTTGATCGTACATACCAGCGATATTTACGGGGAATGGTCAAAGCCGGTATGGATTGATCAGGGAGGGATTGATCCTACTTTGTTGTTTGATGGCGAAGATGTTTACTTCGCCTCTACTTCCAGAGATGAAGATGACAGAGATGGAATTTTTATGTGCAAAATCAATCCATATACAGGGGAAAAGTTGTCCGAAAGTGTTTGTATCAGCCATGGCTGCGGCGGAATCTGTCCGGAGGGATCACATATTTACAAGCTGAATGGAAAATATTATTTGCTTCTTGCAGAGGGAGGCACAGAATATGGACATATGGTTACCATGCAAAGAGCAGATTCTCCATTTGGACCGTATGAGGCGTGTCCCCATAATCCGATTCTCAGCCACAGGGATAATCCAGATGGTTCTATTGCCTGTACCGGACATGCAGATCTGGAAGTTGATCAGAATGGAAACTGGTGGCTGGTTTGTCTGGGAATCCGTCCCTCTTGTACTCCACAGCGAGGTCTGAAACTTCACCATCTTGGAAGAGAGACATTTTTAAGCCCTGTAATCTGGAATGAAGAGGGTTGGCCGGTTGTTGGAAATAATGGAAGAATAGATTTGGAGATGGAGGGACCACTTCCAGGTAATCAGGTGCAGCCGATATGCCGGAATTTTACAGATAATTTTTCGGAAGAGAAATTCAGCCTGCATTATAACTGGGTTCGAACTCCGCATATGGAGAATTATGTGCGGGATACCGCTGCCGGACAGCTTATTTTGAAGGGAACAAGCGTAACTTTAAATGATATGGATACTCCGACCTGGGTTGGAATCAAGCAGAAGGAATTTGATGTTGAGGCAGATGTTGTGGTGAGTCTGAAAGAAAATTTTTCAGATTCCTGTCTGGTTTCCCAAGACAGCAACGTCAAAGGTTTAAATAAAAGAGTGGGACTGGGGACATTCTACAATCAGTTTTATCATTATGAAATTTACTTAACCAGAGAGGACGGACAGTACAAGGTTTGTCTTTCCAGGCATATTCATGATATGTTTGCAAGAACAGCTGAGAAAGTAGTATCCTCTGGGGAAAATATTCATTTTCGTATTATCGGTAATCCTCTGGAATATGATTTCTGGTACAGCGAAGATGGAAAATACTATGAGAAGCTGGGAAGCGGCGCTACTGCAGGGCTGGCTACAGAAGGAACCATGTACATGAGTTTTACAGGAACTTATATCGGAATGTTCTCAGAAAATGCGGAAGGACATTTTAGAAATTTTTCAGTGAAGATAAATAAAAATTAATTGCTGAATAATCAAGGTTAACGGAAATCCCCGCCGGGCAGGATCGCACTGCGGCGCAAATATAAATGTGGCCGGAGGCGATCCGCTGCAGGCAGAGAATCCTGTAAATTGTGCCAAATCTGACTGGCAAAATGCATGGAAAAATCGAAGGATTACTTTTCCGCATCTGCAAGATTTTTCTTCAATTCGATCATTTTGTCACGCAGCTCTGCTGCCTGCTCGAAGTTCAAGTCGGCAGCAGCCTGGCGCATCTGTTTTTCCAACTGGGAGATCAGGTTCTTCAGCTCTTTTTTGCTCATGGATTCCGGATCCTTCTTCAGCTTCACTTCAGTTTCAGCAACTGCCTTGGAAACTGCAATCAGATCACGGACTGCCTTCTTAATAGTAGTAGGAGTAATTCCATGCTCCTTATTATAGGCTTTCTGGATTTCCCTGCGACGGTTGGTTTCCTCAATGGCATTTCTCATGGAATCCGTCATCACGTCTGCATACATGACAACGTGTCCTTCGCTGTTTCGGGCAGCACGGCCAATGGTCTGGATCAGGGAAGTCTCAGAACGAAGGAAGCCCTCCTTGTCTGCATCCAGAATAGCAACCAGAGTGATCTCAGGAATATCAAGTCCTTCTCGCAGAAGGTTAATGCCTACAAGCACATCAAATACATCCAGACGCATGTCGCGGATGATTTCTGCACGTTCCAGAGTATCAATATCCGAATGAAGATAACGGACACGGATTCCCACATCTTTCATATACTGGGTAAGATCCTCGGCCATTCGTTTGGTGAGAGTTGTGATCAGCACTTTGTTTTTCCTGGAGGTTTCTTTTGTTATTTCAGAAATCAGGTCGTCTATCTGTCCCTCTACAGGGCGCACCTCCACCTTCGGATCCAGAAGACCGGTAGGACGGATGATCTGCTCGGCGCGGAGAAGCTCATGGTCGTATTCATAATCTCCCGGGGTAGCAGATACAAACAAAACCTGGTCCAGTTTATTCTCAAATTCTTCAAAGCTCAGAGGGCGGTTATCCTTGGCAGAGGGCAGACGGAAACCATAGTCTACCAATGTCTGTTTACGGTTCTGGTCGCCTGCGTACATAGCGCCAACCTGTGGGACTGTCTTGTGTGACTCATCAATAATAAGAAGAAAATCATCCCCGAAATAATCCAGCAGAGTATAAGGTGGCTGCCCTGGCTCCAGTCCGGAAAGATGACGGGAATAGTTCTCAATACCGGAGCAGAAGCCGGTTTCTTTCATCATTTCAATATCAAAGTTGGTACGCTCGGAGATACGCTGGGCTTCCAGAAGCTTGTCTTCGCTTTTAAAGTAGTCTACCCGTTCTTTTAATTCCTCTTCAATGGCAATGGCTGCTTTCTGAATCTGCTCCGCTGGTACTACATAATGGGAAGCAGGGAAAATACCGATGTGCGCAAGCTGGCATTTGATTTCTCCGGTGAGCACATCAATCTCAGAGATACGGTCAATCTCATCTCCGAAAAACTCCACTCTGACAGCGGTATCTGAGCTGTTAGCCGGAAAAATCTCCAGAGTGTCGCCACGGACGCGGAAGGTACTTCGGTGGAAGTCCATTTCATTTCGGGTGTACTGAATGTCGATCAGCTCCCGGATAACCTCATCACGATCCTTAGTCATGCCAGGACGCAGGGAAATCATCATGTCCTGAAATTCCTGAGGAGAACCCAATCCATAGATACAGGACACAGAAGAGATGATAATAACATCTTTTCGCTCTGACATGGCGGCAGTGGCAGAAAGACGGAGCTTGTCAATTTCATCATTGATCGCAGAGTCCTTGGCAATATAAGTGTCAGAAGAAGGCACATATGCTTCTGGCTGGTAATAATCGTAATAGGAGACAAAATACTCCACCGCATTCTCCGGGAAGAATTCCTTAAACTCACCGTATAACTGTGCTGCCAGAGTTTTATTATGGGCCAGGATCAGAGTAGGCTTATTCAGCGCCTGAATAACGTTTGCCATAGTAAAAGTTTTACCAGAGCCGGTGACACCAAGCAGCGTCTCAAACTGATTTCCCTCTTTAAATCCCTTTACCAGTTTCTCAATAGCCTGTGGCTGATCGCCGGTTGGTTTATACTCGGAATGTAATTCAAAATGATCCATATGAGTCCTTTCTTTTATAAAATCAAACACGCTTTAACTGTTTTCAGTATAGCATCCTTTTTTATAAAAGTACAGCAGAATCGAATATTTGTTCTGCCTTCTGAAATGCCAGAAGCATTCCAAAACTTTAATTGACAGACATACCTATAGTGCGTTATCTTAAAAAAGAAAAGCGTGATTGTTCATGACCTGACCAGTAACACGCTTCGCGATGCACAGAAATCATGCAGAATTATTAGGAGTGCCGGAAATGGAAGAAAAACAAAAGAATAAAAGATATGTGCTGAGAAAGCTTTTTTTTGCCTCGTTATATCTTAGTACGTTTACTTTTGGCGGCGGATATGTGATCGTTACTTTATTGAAAGAGAAATTTGTGGATCAATATCACTGGATCGATGAGGAAGAAATGCTGGATCTGGTGGCAATCGCACAGTCATCTCCAGGAGCAATCGCGGTAAACGGAGCAATTGTGGTGGGATACAAGCTTGGGGGAATACCGGGAATGCTGCTGTCGGTTCTGGGGGCTATTATTCCGCCAATGGTGATCCTGTCCCTGATTTCCTTGTTTTATGATGCATTCTGCTCTAATTATTATATAGCAGCTCTTTTGAAAGGCATGACTGCCGGCGTAGGTGCTGTGATCATTTCCGTGGTATACGACATGGGGAAAAACGTGGCGAAGTCAAAAGACTGGGTAAATGTGATTATTATGGTCATCAGTTTTTGTGCAAGCTATTTTCTGAAGGTGAACATTATTTATATAATACTTATTGTGGCTGTATTTGGATTTGCGCGTACACTTGTGAAGGAGGGCAGCAAAAAATGATTTATCTTCAGCTCTTTTTCAGCTTCCTTCAGATTGGTGCATTAAGCTTTGGAGGTGGATATGCAGCAATGCCTCTTATACAGGAACAGGTAGTGACTATGCATGGCTGGCTTTCTATGGAAACTTTTTCGGATCTTGTGACCATTGCAGAGATGACTCCTGGTCCTATTGCAGTAAACTCCGCAACCTTTGTAGGAACCAGGATTGCTGGTCCTGGTGGCGCAGTGGTGGCTACTCTTGGCTGTATTTTACCCTCCTGTATAATTGTAACCCTGCTGGCATATATTTACACGAAATACCGGAAAATGTCCCTTCTCCAGGGAACTCTTACATCCCTTCGCCCGGCGGTTGTGGCCATGATCGCCAAGGCAGGAGTTACCATTTTAGTATCATCTTTTTTTATAAATGGTGCAGTGGAACTGTTTCGGGAAAACATATGCATTCGAATGGTGGTATTCTTTACTGCCGCACTGGTGCTTTTGAGAAAATATAAAATGAATCCCATTCTGGTGATGGTTTTGTGCGGTGTGGCCAATATGGCGTTTTGCGCGGCTGTCGGAAGCTGACTGGAAAAGATATGCCAGCTGACTTTCGTATATGGTGCTGCCGCAGGTAGGCTGCACTTGTGTTTAGAAGAAAAAATAAGGGGGATAACAGATTGAACATATGTGTATATGGCGCTTCAAGTGCGCTGCTTAAAAACATTTATTATGAAAAAACAGAAGAGCTTGGAAGAGCAATGGGAAAAAGAGGTCACGGTCTGGTGTTTGGCGGCGGAGCTACCGGAATGATGGGAGCAGCAGCCAGAGGCGTGGCAGCAGAAAATGGTTACATACTTGGAATTGCTCCCCGATTTTTTGACCAGCCTGGAGTTCTGTATGAGAAATGCACGGAATTTATTTTCACAGAGAATATGAGAGAGCGCAAAAAACTTCTGGAAGAAAAATCAGATGCTACGATCGTAGCACCTGGCGGAATTGGTACCTACGAGGAATTTTTTGAGATTTTTACCTTGAAAAGCCTGAAACGTATTGACCGCCCAATTGTGCTGTATAACATTGACGGATATTATGACAAGATGAAAGCATTGCTGGAGTACACAGCAGAAGAGAAATTCATGGATTTTTCCGTGCTGGATCTGGTAGTCTTTCTGGATGAGCCGACAGCAGTTCTTGACTATCTGGAAAATTATAAAAAATAGAGGCTGCTATTCAGCAGGGGCTGTTTTGCGAAACATATAACTGTGAAGGTGCTGAACAGTTACAAAACGGACATGTCGCCTATGGGCGGTATTCCTATATAGGAAAGAAGATGCCAGGGAAAATTTTCTCAAGGCATCTTTTTCATTTATGCGGCAGCAAACATAAGACTGCGTTGGCAGATACCTGATAGTATCCTTGCTGCCCAAAAAAAGTATTGCAGTAAGGAGAATTTAGCCAGAATGGTAAAGTATAGGGTAAAAACTATCAAAAAAGATGAAAAAAATTTGTAAAAAATATTGACAAAAGGAATACTGAGGTGTATCTTAAGAGCATAGATGTTAGCACTCCTAAATAATGAGTGCTAACAAAGGAATTCGAAGAAGCCAGACGGAAATCAGAATCAGGTTTGACCGTCTGCTTTTCAGGAAGGAGCAGATATTTCATGGATGAAGTATTAGATGAGCGCAAACGGAAAATACTGAAAGCAATCATCAAAACTTATATGGAAACAGGTGAGCCTGTAGGTTCCAGAACTATTTCCAAATATCCGGATCTGAATGTCAGCTCTGCTACTATCCGAAATGAGATGTCCGACCTGACGGATATGGGCTACATCGTACAGCCCCACACCTCAGCCGGAAGAATTCCATCAGATAAAGGCTATCGCCTTTATGTAGATGAGCTTACCAGGGAGAAGGAAGCCGAGATCGCAGAAATCCGTGATCTGATGATTGAGAAGTCAGATAAGATGGATAAGGTGCTCAAGCAGGTGGCGAAGGTTCTTGCCACGAATACCAATTATGCGGCTATGGTTGCGGTTCCCCAGTATAAGGGAAGCACCCTGAAGTTCATTCAGCTTTCACGAGTCAATGAGCGGCAGCTGATTGCCGTAGTTGTATGTGAGGGTAATGTTATTCGGAACCAGATCATTAATATTGATGAGGAGATGGATGACCAGACGATCCTGAAGCTGAATCTTCTTCTTAACACGAACCTGAACGGCGTACCCATCCAGGATATTAATCTGGGCATGATCGCCAGATTGAAAGAACAGGCGGGTAGCCACAGCGGTGTGGTTGCAGATGTGCTGGACGCAGTTGCAGCTACGATTCACGTGGACGAAGAAGATATGAAAGTATATACATCGGGAGCGACCAACATATTTAAGTATCCAGAGCTTGCAGATACATCCAGAGCCAGTGAGCTGATTTCCACTTTCGAGGATAAGCAGGAACTTGCGGATATGGTCCGTGAGGAAATGGGAGATCCGGAGAACACAGGAGTTCAGGTATACATCGGGGATGAAGTTCCGGTACGTACCATGAAAGACTGCAGTGTGGTCACAGCTACTTACGAGCTGGGAGATGGAATGCGTGGAACTATTGGAATTATCGGTCCCAAGCGAATGGATTACGAGAATGTAGTGGACAGCTTAAAGAAATTAAAAGTCCAGCTTGACGAAATGGTAAATAAGAAAACCTAGAAAGGCGGTTGAAAGCGTGTCAGAAGAAATGAATAAAGAAGCCGAAGTACAGGAAGAAGCAGTTGACATTCCGGTAACAGACGGAAGCGAAGAAGAGGCAGCAGATACAGCCCAGACAGCAGAAGAGGAGACTTCCGAAGAGCCTGCACAGACAGAAGAAACTGAGCAGCCAGATCAGGAAGCAGAATCTCAGAAGGAACCGGAAACCAAGACAAAAACTTCTTTCTTCGGCAAGAAGAAAAAAGAGAAAGATAAATTTGAACAGCAGGTCGAGGAGCTTACAGACAGACTGAAGCGCAGCATGGCTGAATTCGATAACTACCGTAAAAGAACAGAGAAGGAGAAATCCAGCATGTACATCATCGGCGCCAGGGACATCGTTGAAAAAATGCTTCCGATCGTGGATAACTTCGAAAGAGGTCTTGCACAGGCACCGGAGGATGATCCATTTGCAGAAGGCATGAAGATGATCTATAAGCAGATGATGACAGCCTTTGATGAGATGGGCGTGAAGCCAATCGAAGCTGTAGGCAAGGAATTTGATCCGAATCTGCATAATGCAGTGATGCATGTGGAGGACGAATCCGTTGGCGAGAACATCGTCGTAGAGGAATTCCAGAAGGGATATACTTACAAGGATTTCGTTGTAAGACACAGTATGGTAAAAGTTGCTAATTGACAGAGAGCAGCTTGGAGAATCAAACTTCATCGACATTTTCTAAAAACAAAGTATAAATGTTACTGTTCGTGTAATGGACAGCAACCATGAATTTTTAAACAGGAGGAAAATTATCATGGGAAAAATCATTGGTATTGACTTAGGCACAACAAACAGCTGTGTAGCTGTTATGGAAGGTGGACAGCCAACCGTTATCGCAAATACAGAAGGATCCAGAACAACACCATCTGTTGTAGCATTCACAAAGACAGGTGAGCGTCTGGTAGGTGAGCCTGCAAAACGTCAGGCAGTAACAAACGCAGAGAAAACAATCTCTTCCATCAAGAGAGAGATGGGTACAGATTACCGTGTAACAATCGACGATAAGAAATATTCCCCACAGGAAATTTCTGCTATGATTCTTCAGAAACTGAAAAAAGACGCTGAAGGATACCTTGGAGAGTCTGTTACAGAAGCAGTTATCACTGTTCCGGCATATTTCAATGATGCTCAGCGTCAGGCAACCAAGGATGCTGGTAAGATTGCAGGTCTTGATGTAAAACGTATCATTAACGAGCCTACAGCTGCAGCTCTTGCATATGGTCTTGACAATGAGAAAGAGCAGAAGATCATGGTTTATGACCTTGGTGGTGGTACATTCGATGTTTCCATTATTGAGATTGGTGATGGAGTTATCGAAGTTCTGGCAACAGCTGGTAACAACCGTCTTGGTGGTGATGACTTTGACCAGAGAATTACAGACTATATGCTTTCTGAGTTCAAGAGAACAGAGGGCGTTGACTTAAGCAACGATAAGATGGCTCTTCAGAGACTGAAAGAAGCTGCTGAGAAAGCTAAGAAAGAGCTTTCTTCCGCAACAACAACCAATATCAACCTGCCATTCATCACAGCAACAGCTGAAGGACCGAAGCATTTTGATATGAACCTTACAAGAGCTAAATTTGACGAACTTACACACGATCTTGTTGAGAAAACAGCAGAGCCGGTTCGCCGTGCACTTTCTGATGCAGGTCTTACTGCTTCTGATCTTGGACAGGTGCTTCTGGTTGGTGGTTCCACACGTATCCCGGCTGTACAGGATAAAGTAAGACAGTTAACTGGCAAAGAGCCAAGCAAGGCCCTGAAC
The DNA here is from genome assembly GCF_040924365.1 of Ruminococcus sp. 1001136sp1_2201st1_G3_2201SCRN_220225. Classification (NCBI taxonomy): domain Bacteria; kingdom Bacillati; phylum Bacillota; class Clostridia; order Eubacteriales; family Oscillospiraceae; genus Ruminococcus; species Ruminococcus sp. 1001136sp1_2201st1_G3_2201SCRN_220225. The sequence goes on from NZ_JBCOME010000010.1 coordinate 26,002, forward strand.
CCAGATGAGTGTGTTGCACTTGGTGCTTCTATCCAGGGTGGTAAGCTTTCAGGTGAGGCTGGTGCAGGTGACATCCTTCTTCTTGATGTTACTCCACTTTCCCTGTCTATCGAGACAATGGGTGGTATTGCAACACGTCTGATCGAGAGAAATACAACAATCCCGACCAAGAAGAGCCAGATTTTCTCCACAGCAGCTGATAATCAGACCGCTGTAGATATCAATGTATTACAGGGTGAGCGTCAGTTCGCGAAAGACAATAAGTCCCTTGGACAGTTCCGTCTGGATGGAATCCCGCCAGCACGTCGTGGTGTTCCGCAGATTGAGGTTACATTCGATATCGATGCCAACGGTATTGTAAATGTATCTGCTAAGGATCTTGGAACAGGTAAAGAGCAGCATATTACAATCACAGCTGGTTCTAACATGTCCGAGTCTGATATTGACAAGGCTGTTAAAGAAGCTGCTGAGTTCGAAGCTCAGGATAAGAAACGTAAAGAGGCAATTGATACAAAGAACAATGCAGACTCCATGGTATTCCAGGTTGAGAATGCACTGAAAGAAGCAGGCGATAAACTGGATGCAAATGACAAAGCTTCCGTAGAGTCTGACTTAAATGCATTAAAAGATATCCTTGCTAAATATGCAAATACAGATGAGATTGGAGATGCTCAGGTCGCTGAGATCAAAGCTGCTCAGGAGAAGATGATGGAAAGTGCTCAGAAGCTTTTCGCAAAGATGTATGAAGCACAGAACCCACAGGGCGGTGCTGGTCAGGCAGGCCCGGGACCGGACATGGGAGGAGCTTCCCAGGGCGGTAACGAGGCAGGTTACGGCGATGATGTTGTAGATGCTGACTACAAAGAGGTTTAATTGAATAATAAGTTCCAATATTTCGGAACATGAAATTACAGCCCGGTCATGATTCATGACCGGGCAGTGGTGGTGAAAGACATATTACAGGAAATGCGCCGCTGGCGCCTTCCATAAGATAACCAAATACAAAAAGTTAGGAAAAGAAAGAAATCATGGCTGATAAAAGAGATTACTATGAAGTCTTAGGCGTTGATAAGAGCGCCGATGACGCTACATTAAAAAAAGCATATCGTCAGCTTGCCAAGAAGTATCATCCCGACGTAAATCCGGGAGATAAGGAAGCTGAAGCGAAATTCAAAGAGGCAACAGAGGCTTACAGCGTCTTAAGTGACCCGGACAAGAGAAGACAGTATGATCAGTTTGGTCATGCCGCTTTTGAAAACGGCGGCGGTGGCGGAGCAGGCGGTTTCGGCGGCTTTGATTTCTCCGGCGCAGACATGGGTGATATCTTCGGAGATATTTTCGGAGATCTGTTTGGAGGCGGCGGAAGCCGCAGACGTGCCAATAATGGACCTATGAAGGGTGCAAACCTGCGTGCACGCGTGAACATCACCTTCGAGGATGCTGTATTTGGCTGTGAGAAAGAACTTGAGATTACTCTGAAAGATGAATGTACTTCCTGTCACGGTTCCGGCGCTAAGGCTGGTACCTCACCGGTTACCTGTCCGAAATGTAATGGTGAAGGTCAGATTGTTTACACCCAGCAGTCCATGTTTGGCATGGTTCGTAACGTTCAGGTGTGTCCGGATTGTCATGGTACAGGTAAGATCATCAAAGATAAATGTCCGGATTGCCGTGGTACCGGATACATTTCTAATCGCAAGAAAATTAAGGTATCTATTCCGGCTGGTATTGACAATGGTCAGAGTATCCGTATCCGTGATAAAGGTGAACCTGGCACAAATGGAGGTCCGAGAGGCGATCTGCTGGTAGAAGTAAATGTAGCACGCCATCCGATTTTCCAGAGACAGGATATGAATATTTACTCTACTGCACCGATTACTTATGCACAGGCAGCACTTGGTGGCGAAGTCAAACTGAATACAGTAGATGGAGAAGTTCTCTATGAAGTGAAACCAGGAACTCAGACAGATACCAGAATCCGTCTGAAGGGCAAAGGTGTTCCGTCCCTTCGAAACAAGAATGTCCGCGGTGATCACTACGTAACTCTGGTTGTTCAGGTACCAACCAACCTGAATGAGGATGCGAAAGAGGCTCTCCGCAAATTTGACGAGGCATGCGGCAATCGTCCGGCAGGCAGTGCCGGCGATAGCACAGAAAAGTCCGAAAAGAAGAAAAAAAGCTTCATGGACAAATTAAAAGAGACCTTTGAAGAGTAAAAAATCAGTTTTTCCATAAAAGAATAAAGAAAAGGGGAGATATCCTCTTTTCTTTTTTTGTTACTTATTGTATATTAAAGGGTAGCCGCAACGTTACTGTCCGTGCTGCTGGTCAGGAAGTGAGCAGCACGGACAGTAACATCGCAAGAGTCCGGAAAGGAGTTTTGCCTTGAAAACAAAGAAAAGAGACCTGTTAAACCGATATATTCCACTGTGGTCTATTGCACCTCTTGTAACCATCATGGCAGTGAATTGTCTGATTTACTGGGGAAGCAGTGCGCTTACAGCTGGCAGGTATCACTATGATTTTACGATGGCATTTGACAGGGAAGTTCCGTTACTGCCTGTATTTGTGTGGTTTTATATTCTGGCATTTCCATTCTGGGCGGTGGGGTATTTGCTGGCGACAAGGCGTGGTAAGGATATGTTTTACCGGTTTGTTGCCACAGATCTGACCATACATTTTATTTGCTTTATCTGCTTTATTTTAATACCGACCACCAATATAAGACCGGAGATCGCAGGAAATACCCTTTCGGAAAAGATTCTCGCTCTGGTATATTCCCTGGATGGCGGGAACAGTCCTTCTAATTTGTTTCCCTCTATCCACTGCTATGTGAGCTGGATGTGCTGGAAAGGTGTGGAAGGCTCGGAGAAGGTGCCGAAATGGTATCAGAGATTTTCTCTGGTATTTGCAATTCTGATCATTATCTCTACCCAGGTGCTGAAGCAGCATTACATTGTGGATGCAGCAGCGGCGTTGCTTCTGGTGGAGTTTTTCTGGAGATTTTATCAGAAAGGGCAGCGGCATAAGTGGGTTGTGCATATTTTTTCACATAAAAAGAAGTAACATGGACATAAAAATCCAGTAATTGGTCAGGTGAATTGAAAAATCAGAATAAAGTAACAGATAACAACCGTTTCGAAAGATGTTAAAAAATACCATATTGTGATTATGAAGAAACAGCTTTCAATAATAAGATTGGAGAAATAGTATGAAGTGGAATCGCTTTACCATCAAAACAAAAACAGAAGCAGAAGACGTTATCATCTCTGCCCTTGCAGACGTTGGAGTTGAGGGCGTAGAGATTCAGGACAAACAGCCTCTTACCGAGACAGATAAAGAGCAGATGTTTGTGGATATTATGCCGGAAGGTCCAGCGGATGATGGAATCGCCTATCTGAATTTTTATCTGGAAGAGGACACAGAAACTGCGCCTGTTCTCGAGAAAGTACGTGCTGTCCTTGAAGAAGTACGCGGATACATGGATATCGGCGAAGGTACCATCACAGAATCCCAGACAGAGGACAAAGACTGGATCAATAACTGGAAAGAATATTTCCATCAGTTCTATGTAGATGACATTCTTATTGTTCCATCCTGGGAAGAAGTGAAGGAAGAAGATAAAGATAAGATGATCCTTCACATTGATCCAGGTACAGCTTTTGGAACTGGTATGCACGAGACTACCCAGCTGGTAATCCGTCAGCTGAAGAAATTTGTGACAAAAGACACCCAGATGCTGGATGTTGGAACCGGAAGCGGTATTCTTGGAATTGTAGCTTTGAAGCTGGGCGCTGCTCATGTTGTGGGAACTGACCTTGATCCCTGTGCAATTCCGGCAGTGGCAGACAATAAAGAGGCTAACGATATTAAGGATGAGACTTTTGACATGCTCATTGGAAATATCATTGATGATAAAGAAGTTCAGGATACGGTTGGATATGAGAAATACGACATTGTAACAGCCAATATCCTGGCAGATGTACTGGTGCCTCTGACACCGGTTATCGTAAATCAGATGAAAAAGGGTGCTTACTATATCACTTCTGGAATACTGGATGTGAAAGAAGAAGTAGTGGTAAAGGCAGTGAAAGACGCCGGGCTTCAGCTGGTTGAGGTAACCCATCAGGGAGAATGGGTATCTGTCACAGCCAGAAAGGAATAATTATGCAGCGCTTTTTTGTGGAGCCTTTTCAGGTCCTGGAGGAAGAACACAGGATCACCCTTACCGGCCCGGATCTGAACCATATGAAAAATGTTCTGCGCATGCGCATTGGTGAGGACGTGTGGATCAGCGATGGCAGTGAGAAGGAATATCACTGTACCATAGAAGAATTTCAGGAAGACAGCGCAGTTCTTCATATCCTCTATGCCCAGGAATCTCAGTATGAGCTCCCAAGCCAGATTTATTTGTTCCAGGGTCTTCCCAAAGGGGATAAAATGGAACTGATCATTCAGAAGGCTGTGGAGCTTGGCGCCTACGCTGTTGTTCCAGTTGAAACAAGGAGATGTGTGGTGAAGCTGGATGCAAAGAAAGCGCAGAAGAAGGTTACCAGATGGCAGCAGATTTCCGAGAGCGCAGCTAAGCAGTCTAAGCGTATGCTGATCCCGGAAGTGAAAAATGTAATGAGCTGGAAAGAAGCACTTGCCTTTGCAAAAGGACTGGATGTGGTCCTGATTCCTTATGAGCTTGCCCAAGGTATGAAAGAGACCCGGGAAATCCTGTCGGCAATTCAGCCTGGACAGTCTGTGGGGGTTTTTATCGGCCCGGAAGGCGGCTTTGAGGAGGAAGAAGTGAGAGATGCCATGGAAGCCGGTGGGAAACCGGTGACCCTGGGAAAAAGAATCCTGCGCACAGAGACAGCAGGTATGACCATGCTGTCTATTCTGATGTATACGCTTGAGTCTGTTTAAAAATATTTCAGCAATCTGCAAGACGTGTCAGAGCCTGTTTGAAAAATCATTTCAGCAATCTGCACACCCCACTTTGTGGTATATTTCACCCGAATTCGGCTGCCGCAGCTCGCGGCTGCGCCCTTATCCGGGCAAAAGCTTCCGCAAATTGTGACGTACTTCTTGCAGATAGCCTTTTTTAAACATGCTCTGAAAAAAAGAGGAAAAGTAAGAAATGGAAGCATATTTTGATAACTCCGCTACCACAAGATGTTATCCTGAGGTGGCAGAGATTGTAGTAAAAACAATGACAGAGGATTTTGGAAACCCTTCTGCAATGCATTTAAAAGGTGTGGAAGCGGAGAAGTATGTCCGTGAAGCTGCACAGACACTTGCCAAAATTCTCAAGGTAAATGAAAAAGAGATCATTTTCACCTCTGGCGGAACAGAGTCAAATAATCTGGCCTTGTTTGGCGGAGCAGATGCAAATAAAAGAAGCGGAAACCATATTATCACCACTTCAGTGGAGCATGCAGCTGTAGGACAGCCCGTAGAGCGCTTGGAACAGATGGGATATGAGGTGACGATAGTCCCTGTAGATCACAGGGGTGTGGTTCAGCTGGAGGCGTTAGAGAAGGCTTTGCGCCCAGATACGATTCTGGTATCTACTATGTATGTAAACAATGAGGTTGGTGCCGTGATGCCAGTAGAAGAGATTGCAAAACTGGTTCATGAGAAAAGCCCGAAGGCTCTGTATCATGTAGATGCGATCCAGGCGTTTGGAAAATACCGTATTTATCCCAAAAAGGCAGGAATTGATATGCTCTCTGTGAGCAGCCATAAGATTCACGGACCTAAAGGTGTAGGATTTTTATATATCAATGAGAAAGCCAGGATTCAGCCTCAGATCTTAGGAGGAGGCCAGCAGGCCGGTATGCGGTCTGGTACAGATAATGTACCTGGAATTGCAGGACTGGGTGTTGCTGCAAAGATGGTCTACACGGATTTTGATGAGAAAATTGAGCATATGTATCAGCTGAAGGAACGCCTTGCAGAGGGTTTTCTGAAACTTCCTGATGTTCGTCTCAACGGAATGGAGATAAGAGAAGGTGCACCTCAGATCTTAAGCGCCAGCTTTCTGGGCGTGAGAAGCGAAGTGCTGCTTCATACTCTGGAAGAAAAAGGTATTTATGTTTCAGCCGGAAGCGCCTGCTCCAGCCACAAAAGAAAAGCTGCCGGAACCTTAAGTGCAATGGGAATGGAAGCAGCCCAAAGAGAAAGTACGCTGAGATTCAGTTTTTCAGAGGAAAATACATTTGAAGAAGTGGATTATGCATTGGAAGTGATCGGGCAGGTACTGCCTATGCTTCGGAGATATTCCAGACACTGATGCAGCGAGGAAAAGAAGAATGAAATGCAGCGCCGGGGGAAGTCCGGCAGCCGCATAAAATAAAGAAACAGGAGGAAATTAAATGATATTTCACGCATTTTTAATAAAATACGCAGAAATAGCTATCAAGGGCAAAAATCGATATCTGTTTGAAGATGCCCTTGTGAAGCAGATGAATATTGCTCTTTCTAAGATAGAGGGCGATTACCGCGTTGTGAAGGAGCAGGGCCGTGTTTATGTATTCTGCCCAGAGGAATACGATTTTGAGGAGGCTGTAGCTGCATTAAAAACAGTATTCGGTATTGTTTACATCTGTCCGGTTGTGATTTACGAAGACAAAGGATTTGAGCAGATGCGCTCTGACGTTGTAGAATACATGAAGAATGTACATCCGGATTATCACGGCACCTTCAAGGTATATACAAGACGTGCAAAGAAGTCCTATCCGGTAAATTCCATGGAAGTAAGTGCAAGAGTCGGTGAAAGCATTCTGGATGCTTTTCCAGAGGCGAAGGTGGATGTACATCAGCCTGAACTTACTGTTTCTGTTGAAATCCGTGAGAAAATTTATGTATATTCCAAGAGCATTAAGGGACCTGGCGGAATGCCGGTTGGAACCAATGGAAAGGCAATGCTGCTTCTTTCCGGTGGAATTGACAGCCCGGTGGCAGGATATATGATCGCAAAGCGAGGCGTTAAGATTGAAGCTGTTTATTTCCATGCTCCGCCGTATACCAGCGAGCGTGCGAAACAGAAGGTTGTGGACCTGGCGAAGCTGGTGGCAAAATACAGTGGACCGATCAAACTTCATGTAGTAAATTTCACAGACATTCAGCTGTACATTTACGATCAGTGCCCACATGATGAGCTTACTATCATTATGCGTCGTTATATGATGAGAATTGCAGAGCATTTTGCAAAGAAGGATAACTGTCTTGGACTTATTACCGGTGAGAGCATTGGACAGGTTGCAAGCCAGACCCTGCAGAGTCTTGCAGCAACGAATGAAGTGTGTACATTACCGGTATATCGTCCGGTGATTGGGTTTGATAAACAGGAAATTGTAGAGCGTTCCTGGGAGATTGGAACTTATGACACTTCTGTTCTTCCATATGAAGATTGCTGTACTATTTTCGTCGCAAAGCATCCGGTTACAAAGCCGAACCTGAATGTGATCCGCAAGTCAGAGGAGAAACTGGCTGAGAAAATTGATGAACTGATGGAAGCGGCGCTTAACACTGCAGAAGTGATTGAGATCCAGTAAAAAGTGGAAAAGAATTCAGAGACTGCATGAAATCATCGAAAAAACAAAAAGAGGAACTGTGAACAGTTCCTCTGACAATCGAATATTAATTATTCAACTGTATATTTGTCGATGATTTCCATAACGCTGTCAAGAGCAGCTCCGTCAGCATGGATATTGAGGTCGATCGGTTTGGATAAATCCAGGCTGAAGATACCCATGATAGATTTAGCGTCAATCACATATCTTCCGGATACCAGGTCGAAGTCGCAGTCAAATTTGCTGATCTCGTTTACAAATGCTTTCACTTTATCAATAGAGTTAAGTGAGATTTTTGCTGTTTTCATTGTGATATAACCTCCCTTGGATTGTTAGTAGTTTGCTTTACAGTACTCATATTACCTGTAGGCAGGATAAAAGTCAAGGTGAAAAAAGAGAAAAAATGGCAGCTGAATTAGTGAAAATGTATAAAAAATTTACAACATTACTGTGTACTGGTAATATTCCGCGAGATGCTTTTCGTGAATGAAATTTACAGAAAATCCGGGAAGTGCGGTACGAAATCACGCATTTGCATGAATTCGGTGCATCGCGGAGGGGTTATCCTGCATGGTATGGACGGTACTAGTTTTGGAGGAAAGAATGAAAAAAAAGGTTGCATTACACAATCTCGGATGTAAAGTAAACTCTTATGAGCTGGAAGCTATGCAGCAGCTTCTGGAACAGGCAGGGTATGAAATCGTACCTTTTGAACCAGGTGCTGATGTTTACGTAATAAATACCTGTACGGTAACAAATATTGCAGACCGTAAGTCCCGTCAGATGCTTCACAAGGCGAAAAAGATGAACCCGGATGCGGTGGTAGTAGCAACAGGATGTTATGTACAGACTGACGAGGGAAAACTGGAAAAGGACGAAGCAGTGGATCTGGTACTTGGAAATAACCAGAAGAAAAATATTGTGGAAGTTCTGGCTGATTTTGAAAAGGAACACCAGCGTCAGGCTCATATTATTAAGATTAATCAGACAAAGGAATATGAAGAACTGGAAATCAGCCGCACAGCTGAGCATGTACGTGCTTATATTAAGGTGCAGGATGGCTGTAACCAGTTTTGCACCTATTGTATCATTCCCTATGCAAGAGGCCGCGTGCGAAGCAGGGAAAAAGAGAATATTTTAAATGAAGTGCACAAGCTGGCCAAAGCCGGCTACAAAGAAGTGGTGCTTACAGGAATTCATCTCAGCTCCTATGGAGTGGATTTTCCTGAGGACAAAAAAGAAACTTTGCTTTCTCTTATTCAGGCAGTAAATGAAGTGGAAGGAATTCAGAGAATCCGCCTTGGCTCCCTGGAACCGGGAATCGTCACAGAAGAATTTGCAAAAGAGCTGTCTTCTATGTCAAAAGTCTGCCCCCATTTTCATCTTTCCCTGCAGAGCGGATGCGATACGACTCTGGAGAGAATGAACAGACGATACAGAAGTGCGGAGTATAAAGCAAGATGTGAACTTCTTCGCAAATATTTTGGAAATCCGGCGCTGACAACAGATGTGATCGTTGGTTTTCCAATGGAAACAGAAGAGGATTTCCAGGCCTCCTATGATTTTGTGAAAGATATTCATTTTTATGAAACCCATATTTTTAAATATTCCCGTCGCCATGGAACTAAGGCTGCGGCTATGTCCGGGCAGCTGACAGAGGCAGAAAAAGCTGTGAGAAGTGACAAAATGCTGGAGCTGCACCAGAAGCGTGCGGCAGAATATGAGACTTCTCTTCTGGGAAAGACTCTGGAAGTGCTTCTGGAGGAGGAAGTGGAGATTGATGGAAAAGCATATTATCTGGGACATTCCAGAGAATATGTAAAAGTGGCGGTGCCGAAAACGGAGAAATACGGTGTAAATGATATTCTGGCGGTGAAAGTGGAAAAAACTTTGCAGCCACATATTCTGCAGGGAGAAGAAATACAGGTTCTGTAGGGCGTGACCAGTAACATAATTATTACTGTTCACTGGTCACGTTCCGCGAGGTGTTTTATGTGAACAAAGTTCACATAAAACCCGAGAATCTCAGCGCGAAATCATGCGAATGCATGATTTCTGTGCATCGCGAAGCGTGTTACTGGTCAGTTCGTGACCAGTAACCACACAATTGCGGAAATGACAGGCAATGCAAAATTAGGATTGTAATTTACACGTAATTATATTAAAATAAAAAAGAAATAATCGTAAGGACGTGAGAAAAATGGCAGAAAATAATCTGGGAAGTACACAATATTTCAGAACAAAACCAGATCAGGAGCTTGAAGTGAAAGAAATCCTAGACCTGGTTTACAACGCAATGGAAGAAAAAGGCTATAATCCTGTGAATCAGATCGTAGGTTATATTATGTCCGGTGATCCGACTTATATCACCAGTCATAAGGGTGCCAGAAGCATGATCATGAAGGTTGAGCGTGACGAACTTGTTGAGGAATTGCTGACCGAGTATATTAAGAACAGATCCTGGGAATACTGATTATGAGATTAATGGGATTAGACTACGGTTCCAAGACGGTGGGCGTTGCCGTCAGTGATCCACTGGGACTTACCGCACAAGGTGTGGAAACTGTCTGGCGCAAGCAGGAGAATAAGCTTCGCCAGACGATGGCACGGATTGAAGAACTGATTTCGGAGTATCAGGTAGAGCGTATTGTACTTGGATATCCGAAGAACATGAATAATACTGTAGGCGAGCGGGCGGTGAAATCTCTTGAGTTTAAAGAAAAGCTGGAGAAGAGGACTGGCCTGCCTGTTGTGATGTGGGATGAACGGCTGACTACGGCAGAAGCGGAACGTACTTTGATGGAGACCGGTGTCAGACGTGAGAACAGGAAGCAGTTTCTCGATCAGATGGCTGCGGTTTTGATCTTACAGGGATACTTAGACCGAATGAATATGAATAAGGACGAAAATAATGGAGAAAATTAAATTTCAATCTGAGGATGGGATTATAGAATTTTTTGTGGAAGAACAGACTACAGTTGCAGGAATCACTTATCTTCTGGTTTCCGATTCACAGGACGATGAGGCAAACGCCTATATTATGAAAGATGTTTCAGAAGAGGGAAGCGAAGAAGCCAGCTATGAGATGGTAGAAGATGATGAAGAACTGGTGGCAATTTCCAAAGTATTTGAACAGATGTTGGATGACGTAGATCTTGAAATGTAATAATTTGCTGGGCAGATCGTGAACCGTGATGCGAAATCATGCTTTGCATGTTTTTGTGCATCGTAAAGCATGTAACCGTGAAAATACTGAACAGTTACCAGCCGAAACAAAATAAAGTCGCTTTATCCTGGTAGCGTGAGTTTGGAGGATAAAGTGCGCAAAATGGAGGATAGATTGATTGAAGACGGAAAATGAAATGAACAACAACGGGCAAAGGACTCCGGCAGCCGGAAACGGAACAAGAAAACCAAATTTCAGACATAAAAATTACAGATATAAGGCACAGCCGAAAAAGGACGGAAAAGATGGTCAGAAACAAGGACAGGATAAGCAGACTAAGGGGAATTATAAACCTCAGTTCCGCGGTCAGGGCAAGCCTGCCTTAAAGAGACCACGTAAAACTAACAATGGCTCCAAGCTGAAGATCATTCCACTTGGTGGTCTGGAGCAGATTGGAATGAATATTACAGCTTTTGAGTATGAAGACAGTATAGTGGTAGTAGACTGCGGACTCGCTTTTCCAGAAGATGATATGCCGGGAATCGATCTTGTAATTCCGGATATTACCTACCTGAAAGAGAATATTTCCAAGGTGAAAGGATTTGTGATCACCCATGGTCATGAGGATCATATTGGTGCGCTTCCATATGTACTGAAGGAAGTAAATGCACCGATCTACTCCACCAAACTGACTCTTGCGCTGATCAGCAACAAGCTGAAAGAGCATAATCTGACTAAGACTACCAAGTTAAAAGAAGTAAAACACGGTCAGGTGATCAATCTTGGTGATTTTGCTATTGAATTTATTAAGACGAACCATAGTATCCAGGATGCATCTGCACTGGCTATTTATTCTCCTGTGGGAATCGTGGTGCACACAGGTGACTTCAAGGTGGACTATACCCCTGTATTTGGGGATGCCATTGATCTGCAGAGATTTGCGGAAATCGGACGGAAAGGCGTTCTTGCC
>NZ_JBCOME010000010.1:37856-72529 GCF_040924365.1 Ruminococcus sp. 1001136sp1_2201st1_G3_2201SCRN_220225
GTGTACAGCAGATCATCAATACTGCATACCGATTTGGACGTAAAGTGGCAGTAGAAGGCCGCAGTATGGTAAATGTTATTACCACTGCCGCAGAACTTGGCTATCTGCGTGTTCCTGACCAGACTCTGATCGAGATCGACCAGGTAAAGAACTATCCGGATGAGCAGCTTGTTCTGATCACTACAGGAAGTCAGGGCGAGTCCATGGCTGCTCTTTCCCGTATGGCTGCTAATATCCACAAGAAGATTACCATTAAACCTAATGATGCAATTATTTTCAGCTCTCATCCGATTCCAGGTAATGAGAAGGCTGTATCCAAGGTTATCAACGAGCTTTCCATGAAAGGTGCAAAGGTTATTTTCCAGGATGCACATGTATCCGGACATGCCTGCCAGGAGGAGATTAAGCTGATCTACTCCCTTGTGAAGCCGAAATATGCAATTCCGGTACATGGTGAATATCGTCATCTGACTGCCCAGAAGCTTGTTGCAGAGGAACTTGGATATTCCAAGGACAATATTTTTATTCTGAAATCCGGAAATGTTCTGGAGATTGATGAGAATAGTGCGGCTGTTACTGGTTCCGTACACACAGGTGCAATTCTTGTAGACGGTCTTGGAGTCGGAGATGTTGGTAATATTGTACTTCGCGACAGACAGCATCTTTCCGAAGATGGTATTATGATTGTTGTCATGACATTAGAGAGACACAGCAATGTGGTACTGGCAGGACCGGATATTGTTTCCAGAGGTTTTGTGTATGTAAGAGAGTCAGAAGACCTTATGGATCATGCAAGAGAAGTGGTTGAGCTGGCTCTTGACGGATGTCTGGATAAAGGTATCACAGACTGGAGTAAGATTAAGGCAGCAGTGAAGGATGCACTCAGCGACTACGTATGGAAACGTACCAAGAGAAGTCCGATGATCCTTCCAATCATTATGGAGGCATAAGCAGAGGCGCGATGAACGAGATAAAAGACTGTATAGATGCACTTCTTGCAGCTGTACAGAACAGTGAGGAATATCAGGAATTTGAGAAATACAGAGATCTTCTGAAGGAGAACCCGGAGCTTATGGACCGTGTGAATGCATTCAGAGGAAACAATTTCAGACTACAGAATGAAGCAAACAGAGATGAGCTGTTCCGGGGAACGGAGCAGCTCAACAGAGAATCCAGGGAGCTGCGCAGAGATCCCCTTGTAAACGCATTTCTTGATGCGGAGCTTGCTCTTTGTAAACTTATGCAGAAGATATGCAGGACACTTACAGAGGGAATCGATCTGGACATTCCTGAGTTATAAGGAGGAAACATGGGTAATACAAGAGATCAAGTGGGAAAAGCAGGGCTTTTTGTAGCTGGTGGAATTTTTCGTACTGCTTTTTACGTCTGTGTTGCAGTGCTGATTTTCTGGATTGGCAAGTCGGCCTATCAGTTTGGCTACAATGTTTTTAACCAGCAGGCAGTCAGCCCGGGAGCAGGTCAGGAAGTGACAGTTGTGATTCCGGAAGGCTCATCCACGTATGATGTAGCCAAGATCCTGAAAAGCAAGGGACTGATCGACGACAGTCTGGTGTTCTTTGCACAGGAGAAACTTTCTACATATAAGGGACAGATGCAGGCTGGAACTTATCTGTTAAGTACAGCTTACACTCCTACACGTATTATGGGTATTCTTGCTGGTGATGAGGAGCAGACTGGTGTTACGCAGGATAGTGCCACAGCAGCTGATACAGCGGCCCAGACAGATACTCAGACTACAGATGCAGGAACTGATACAGCTGATACCCAGAGTGCAGATGGTACAGCAGATACTCAGGCAGCTGATGGAACTGCAGGGGAAGGAGAGTCCGGACAGTGATCGTAGAGGAGAGAATGCGCACTTACATCAATTCTCTTGATATGGGGAATACTCCTTTTCTGGAAGAACTGGAAAAAGAAGCACTTGCAGGAAGGGTTCCCATTATCCGCAAGGAAATGCAGAGCTTTCTGAAAATGTTTCTTGCAGCAACCCGGCCGATGAAAATACTGGAGGTCGGAACGGCAGTAGGTTTTTCCACTCTGCTGATGTGCGAATATGGACCTGAGAATCTGAAAATAACAACAATTGAGAATTATGAAAAAAGGATCCCTATTGCCAGAGAGAATTTCAGGAAGGCAGGACGGGAATCCCAGATAGAGTTCCTTACCGGGGATGCAGGAGAGATCCTGAAAGAACTTACTGGAACTTATGATCTTATTTTTATGGATGCTGCCAAGGGGCAGTATATGAACTGGCTGCCGGATGTGCTTCGATTAATGCATAAGGGCAGCGTTCTTGTTTCTGATAATGTTCTTCAAGAAGGGGACATTATCGAATCCCATTATCTTGTAGAGAGACGCAATCGTACCATTTATAAGCGTATGCGTCAGTATCTCTATGAACTGAAGCACAATCCGCTGCTGGAGACCTCCATCCTTCCGTTAGGAGACGGAGCCTCCATCAGTGTAAAGAAAGAGGAGTCATATGCGTAAACCAGAATTATTAGTTCCGGCAAGCAGTCTTGAGGTTCTGAAGATTGCCACGGTTTTCGGAGCAGACGCTATTTATATCGGAGGAGAGGCTTTTGGGCTTCGTGCCAAGGCCCGCAATTTTTCAAAAGAAGAGATGGCGCAGGGAATTGCATTTGCCCATGAGCATGGTGTAAAAGTCTATGTGACAGTGAATATTCTTGCGCATAACTATGATCTGGCTGGTGTAAGAGAGTACTTGAAAGAGCTTAAGGAATTAAAACCGGACGCCTTGATCATCGCTGATCCTGGTATTTTTACCTATGCCAAGGAAATCTGTCCGGAGATTGAGCGTCATATCAGTACCCAGGCAAATAACACTAATTACGAAACCTATCGCTTTTGGTACAAGCTTGGAGCGAAGCGTGTGGTAACTGCCCGTGAGCTTTCTTTAGAAGAGATTCGCCAGATCCGTGCCAATATTCCAGATGATATGGAGATTGAGACTTTCATTCACGGAGCGATGTGTATTTCCTATTCCGGACGCTGTCTTCTCAGCAATTTCCTGGTAGGAAGAGATGCCAATCAGGGATCCTGCACACATCCGTGCCGTTGGAAATATTCCATTGTGGAAGAGTCGAGACCCGGAGAGTATATGCCGGTTTATGAGAATGAGCGTGGTACTTACATTTTCAATTCCAAGGATCTTTGCATGATCGAGCACATGGATGACATTCTCACAAGCGGAATCGACAGTTTGAAGATCGAGGGTCGTATGAAGACAGCTCTTTATGTAGCAACTGTCGCACGTACTTACCGCAAGGCTATTGATGATTATCTGGAAGATCCGGCCAAATATCAGGCAAACATGTCCTGGTATCAGGAGCAGATCGCAGGCTGCACTTACCGTAAATTTACAACTGGCTTCTTTTATGGCAAACCAAGCGAGGAAGCACAGATCTATGACAATAATACCTATGAGAAGGGGTATACGTATCTGGGATTTGCAGAAGCTGTAGATGAGAGAGGCTATGTGCAGATTACACAGAGAAACAAGTTTACAGTAGGAGAGATGATCGAGATCATGAAACCGGATGGAACCAATCTTCTGGTTCCTGTAAAAGCTATCTATGATGAGGAGGGCAATTCCGTAGAAAGCGCTCCCCATCCGCAGCAGAAGCTGTTTGTAGATCTTGGCGGTGAGGCAGAGGTTTATGATATCCTCCGCCGTAGTGAAGCATAAGTCTGAGAGTAATTCAGAAAAATAATCGTTACTGGTCACGGAATGAACAGTAACAAATAATCATAGAGGTAAAACTCGCAGAGCGTGTTTTACCCGTTTTCAGGAAAAAGCGTCCGCAATTTTTGCAGGGCGTTTTTTTCAATTCTGGATACATAGGAGCGGCTGATGTGAAGGTGCCTGGCGATTTCCCGCTGCGTCTGTTCCTTTTGCCCAAAGAGACCGAAACGGCAGCAGATCACCTCATATTCTTTGGAAGACAGTACAGACTTCATGGAATCCAGTACATGACGGATATCTTCTCTGGTGGAATACTCTTCCACAACGTCCACTGCCGGTCCTTCCATTACATCCAGAAGACTGATCTCATTGCCTTCTTTGTCTGTACCAATGGGTTCATACAGCGAGATTTCCCGGGAATGCTTCTTGCGGGAGCGGAATAACATAAGCAGTTCATTGTTGATACACTTTCCAGCATATGTGGACAGCCGGGCTGCTTTTGTGGAATCAAATGTGGAGATGGCTTTCATTAATCCAATGGTGCCAATGGAAATCAGATCGTCCAGTTCTACATCTGTTCCCTGATATTTTTTTACTACATGGGCAACAAGCCGCAGGTTACGTTCTATGAGAATATTTTTTGCTTCCATATCGCCCCTTTGGTACTGCTGAAGATAATACTGCTCCTCGGCCATTGTCAAAGGTTTCAAAAATGTCTTCAAATCGCTACCTCAAAGGGGATTTCTATATAGTCTATGAAAAATACAGGCTTTAAGTGCCTGGCTGCCTTTTTTTACTGCGGAAAAAATCGTGGCAGGATTCTTTTTATATTTTACATTGAAATAAAGGGTGAAAATCATTATAATAATGTCAGAGTAACTGCCTGGAGCGTGTTTGAAAAAGGCTCTGGTTCGAAAGAGGCAGTGACAGCGAGTAACAGGATTACTGTTCCGCAGCAATGTTTTGAGAAGCGTGTTGCTGTGAAGTTTGTGGACAGTAACAAGAACACGAAAGACGTAAGGTGAATGATTTTGAAAAAAAAGATCGAACAGCTTTTAAACGGAAAGTTTGAATATGAACAGCCCCAGCTCCTTTTTTCCAAGGAGAAGATTTCCCTGACCATGAAAGCAGGGGAGACGAAGAGAGGGGAAGTGTACGTTGGAACAGAGGATAATCAGAAGATCCGTGGTTATGTTACTTCTTCCAGCCGCCGGGTGGTACCGGGAATGGACCATATTTCCGGAACTACTGTGCGTCTCCCGCTTGGAATTGATACGGTAGGACTTGCTCCCGGAGAAAACCTGAAGGGATGGCTGTGCTTTACTACAAATATTGGAGAGGCCCGTCTTCCTTTTGAAATTGAGATCGAGAAAGAGGAAATACGCAGCTTTTCAGGTGTGGTAGGGAATCTGGACGAATTTGTAAAAGTTGCCCGGGATGATTTTAAAGAGGCATTCCGTATTTTTAAAGATGCCAGCTTCACCAGAATTCTGGAAAATGAGGATCAAAAGATCCAGACACTTTATTATGGTCTGTCCAGACAGCCGGTGACATATCAGCATCTGGAAGAATTTCTCATTGCCGCAGGCAAGAAGGAAAAAGTAACCATAAGTGCCAGAGAGGTGGGCAAAGAATACTATGAGTTGAAAGACTCTTTGAAAGAATCTTTTTATATTCAGAGAAGCGGATGGGGGCATCTGCGCCTTGATGTGGAAGCTGTTGGAGAGTTTCTGGAAGTTCCCCGCAAGGTGGTAACAGACGAAGATTTTATTGGCAGCCATTATGAAGTGGAATATCTGGTACACAAGGAGAAATTAAGACAAGGCAATCAGTTTGGCAAAATTATAGTAAAAAGCCCTTATCAGGAGATTACTTATACCGTTGTTGCATCCACAAGTGGTAAACTGGATGTAGATATCCGTCTGACTCAGGAGAAGAGTAAACTGGATCTTCAAAAAGACTGTCTGGCCTACTTGTGCTATGAGACTGCTGTGGCAAGCTGTCTTGCGGGAAAGGAGAATCCAGGGGTCAACAGCTGGATGGATTTTTCCACCTGGAGTGCAAGCAGCCACTATATTCTGAACCAGCTTCACCAGTCCGGATGTGATTATCCGGAATACCAGATGTATGAGGCCTTTCTTCTTTACATGGAGAACCATCATGAGGAAGCAAGAGTTCTTCTGGAAAGCTATCAGGATAAATCCTATACAAGAGATGATCTGGAGTTTGCTGGAATTTATCTGTATCTGTGCACGCTTACCGGTTTATATAAGGACAAGGTTCACGCCCTGTCCAGAATCCGCAATTTTTACATGCAAAAAAGTGACAGTTTTCCGCTTTTATGGATCCTGCTGAAGCTGGATCCTGCATACAAGGAGACTCCGTCCAAGGCATTATTTGTGCTGGAAGAGCAGTTTGGCAAGGGCTGCAGGAGTCCGTTCCTCTATCTGGAAGCATGGAAGATCATCTGCAAGGACATGACTCTTCTTCACAGGCTGAACAGCTTCTGGGGACAGGTATTCCGCTTCGCGGCAAGAAGAAACCTTCTTACAGAGGAGCTGGTAATGCGTCTTGCATATCTTTCTGGGTATGAGAAAGATTATAACGAAAGTATTTATCAGGCATTGGCAAAGGGCTATGAACAGTATTCTTCAGAGGATACCCTGGAAGCCATCTGCAAATATGTGATGAAGGGAAACCCAAGAAAGACCGAATATTTCCGCTGGTTTTCCCTGGCAGTGGAGCATGGGCTGCGTCTTACAAGACTTTATGAGTATTATGTGGAGACTATGGACACTTCCAGACGGATTGAGCTTCCAAAGGCTCTTCTCATGTATTTTACTTACAACAGCGATTCCCTTGGAGATTCCAAGCGGGCATTTATTTATTCCTGCATTATTGCAAATAAGGAAAAAGAGCCGGCAGCATACCAGCGCTATATGTCAGGTATGCGGGATTTCGCCAGGAAAAAACTGGCTGAGGGCAAAATGAATGAGAGCTATGCTGTCTTATATCAGGAGTTTCTGATGGAGCCTCGCACAAAAGAGGCGGCAGATTCCATTGCGCAGAAAATGTTTACCCACCGCCTTTATTTTGATGATAAAAAAGTCCGCTATGTGATCGTTCGTCACAGTCAGATGGAATCAGAGGAGACTTATACCTGTGTTCAGGGCGTAGCTTATCCAAGAATTTATACAGAAGATGCTGCTATCCTTTTTCAGGATGACAAGCAGCGCAGATACAGTGCTACTGTAGATTACAGCTTGAAGAAGACCATGGATGAGGATGGGGCAGTGAGAAAAGTTCTTGCCCTTGGCGTGGACGAGCCAGGTGTGCTTCTTCATTATTGCGAAAGCCATGAACTGGACAAAGATAATCTGGATATTTTTCAAAGACTGGTCAAATCCGATGCTTTTTGCATGGAGTATAAGCAGAAGGTACGTCGCAGGATTCTGGATTATTATGCAGAGCATGTATTTGGCGAAGATCTGGATCAATATTTAAAGCAGATGGATTACCAGGAATACGCCCGTGTGGACAGGCAGAAGCTTCTGGTGGTTCTTATAAGCCGCGGTCTTTTTTCCCAGGCACAGGCCATTGTGGAGGAATTCGGCTATGAGGGCGTGGACATGCGAAGCCTTTTGAAACTGGTAAGCCGCATGATCGTGCGCTGCGACATGCTGGAAGACGAGGAACTTCTGGCTTTGGCATCTGATGTTTACAGAAATGGATTTTATGATGAGGTGATCCTCACATATCTTATGAAATATCGTTTTGGACCTGTGGATGAAATGTTTTCCATCTGGAAAAGTGCTGTGGGATTTGAAATGGATACCTATGATCTGGAGGAAAAAATCCTTCAGCTTCTTATGTTTACCACGGATTACCGCAAGGAGGGAGAGCATGTTCTGGAATCCTACATTCGCCATTCCGGAAGGGAGTGGATCGTAAGCGGATATCTGACCCATGTTTCCTATGGCATTTTTGTAAAAGAATACACCATGAGTCCTTTTGTGAAAAACTGTCTGTTGAATGCATATATGCAGAAATGGATGGTAAATGAAGTCTGCTATCTGGCTTTGTTTAAAGAGCTTTCCAGGGAAAAGAGCAGAAAAGAGGCTCTTCTTTCCATAGAAAAAGAGCTTCTGAAAATGTGCATGGACAAAGAAATGGTATTTTCTTTCTTCCACAGACTTCCACCGGAAATTCTGAGCCTGTATCAGATGGATGACAAAACATGTGTGGAATATCACACCAGCCCGGAGGCGAAGGTAACCCTTGTATATGCTTTGGATACCGGACTTGGACGTGCGCTGGAATATAAGACAGAGCCTCTTAAGAATGTATATGAGGGTATTTTTACCAAGCCGTTTACCATGTTTTACGGGGAAACTTTGCATTATTATTTTTCAGAGGAATGTAATGGACAGACCAAAAGAACGCCAGAGCGGGTACTTGGAATGAGTAAGGTGGAAGGTACACCATTCAGCAAGTACCAGATGATTAATCAGATTTTGTCTGCGCGGAAACTGGACAAGCATCATGAGGTGAAACAGGGACTGAAGCAGTATTTCCGCCAGGAACAGTATGTAAAAGAAATGTTTGTCATTACAGAAGAGGACTGAATATATGAATGAAATTCGTGATTTGATCATAGGAATTGATTTTGGAAAAGATTATTCCCAGATCTGCTATTATGACCGGAAAGGGGAGGAACCCTGCTCTGTGTCCATGAAGGTTGGTGCCCAGGAGTTTGAAGCACCTACCTGTATTTGCAGGCGCGGAGAGCATAAAGAGTACACCATTGGTCTTGAGGCAGTTTATTTTGCCCGGGAAAAAGGGGGACAGATGGTGGATGACCTGTATGGAATCTGTAAGAAAGAAGACAGTGTGCAGATTCTGGGAGAACAGGTGGAGCCATGGGAGCTGCTTCAGGTTTTTCTGGAGGGTATGCTGAAATTTCTGGGAGTTGCAGATCTTGTAAAAAATACAAAATGCCTGGTGATCACAAGTCCTGAGCTTGAGGACCCCCAGGTGAAAAATATGGAAAAAGCCTGCCAGGCCATTGGTTTTTCGAAGAATCAGTACATGCTGATAGACCATGGAGAGAGCTTTTATTATTATTCCCTTACCCAGAAAAGAGAGACCTGGAACCGGAGTATCGGCTGGTATTCTTTTCACCAGGATGAAGTGAAGTTTCAGCAGCTGACTATGGACAGCAGCACAAGGCCGGTGCTGGTACGCCTTGAGGAGCCGAAGAAGACGGTCCTCCCATCTCTTACAGCACCTGAAGAAGAGGGAGAGAAGGCCGTGGAAGCCAGAGATGAGGCTTTCCGTGATTTTATTAAGGAGACTCTTGGAACCGGTCTTTTTTCCAGCATTCAGATCACAGGATATGGATTCAGCCCGGATTGGGCGAAAATATCCATTGGAAGCCTTTGCATGCAGCGAAGAAAGGTTTATTATGGAAATAACCTTTTTGCAAAAGGTGCATGTGCAGCTGGAAAGGAGCGCCTTGAGGATAAGATCCTGAAGGGGTACCGTTATATGAGTCCTGCTCTTGTGCTGAAAGATGTGGGAATGGAAATGCGGGTGATGGGTGCACCGGCATATTACCCGCTTATTGAGGCTGGTAAGAACTGGTATGAGTGTAAAGCTGGCTGTGAGCTGATCCTGGATGATATAACAGAGCTCGTTTTTGTTGTTGGAACCTTCGGCGAGAAGCACAAGAAGAAAGTAATTATGGGACTGCCCGGACTTCCTGAGCGTCCCAATAAGACTACAAGACTGTCTCTGGCCCTTGCATATGTGTCACAGAAGAAATGCCGCGTTGTTGTAAAAGATCTTGGATTTGGAGAAATGTTCCCTTCCAGCGGCAAGGTCTGGGACGAACTGGTAGAGTGGTAAAGGAGGCTGGAAATGAGCGGTTATATTTTATGTCAGACAAAAAAGGCGGACAAGCCGTTTTTTGTGGAGAGTATCAATACCAATATTTACTCACTGGAGGAGCTTTGCTACTTTCTGTACCACAATCTTTATCTGGTGGATTCTTCTGTTATAAATGAAAATCTCTGTATCTGGATCAGCGAGGAACTGGATCTGCCAAGGCTGGCAGCCAAGCTACGTCCTCATCTTGGTAAATTTGCCAGTGCGGAGGATGTGCTTTATCCGGTATTTAAGGAGATCAATTATCTTACTTACGATGAGCTGAAGGCATTGAATGTAAAGCTTGCCAAGCTGGATCAGGAGGCACCTCTTCTTCGAAAAAAGAGAAAAGGGGATGCCCTGGTAGCGAATAAGATGTATGTAAGTGCCATCAAGGTGTATCAGCAGCTTCTGAAAAAAGAAGGGCTGGAGCAGATAAGACCGGGACTGACCATGAGTGTGTGGCATAACCTTGGATGTGCGTACAGCTATCTTTTTCAGATGGAGAAAGCAATGGAGTGTTTCTGGGAGGCGTTTCTTACCCAGAGCGATCCTAAGGAGCTGGTTTGCTATCTGCTTGCTTATCGTAGCGTGAAGAAGCCGCAGGAGTATGAGAACAGGCTGAAGGAGCTGAATGTATCGGAGGAAGTGAAGGATACTTTAAAAAAGGCATTGGATGAGTTTGCGCAGAAAAAGGAGGTCAGCATAAGACCAGGGAAGGCGGATGAAATGCTGGAGAAGCTGACAGGAGAGTATCATAGGAGCACAGGTTCGTGATGAACCTGTGCTTTTTCTAAAAAACTATATTGACAGAATTACTTTCGTATGCTACCATACAACCATGCTTTAATATGGTAGAGTGAAAACGCACTAAAATAATGAGAATTAGATTTCAGGAGGATAGATATTATGAAAAAAAGAATTCTGGCGATTATGATGAGTGCCTTGATGGCAGCAGGTATCTGCTCTAGTGTAACGGTTTATGCAGATGCCGACAGTAAGACACTGACTGTTGGATTTGATGCAGAGTATCCGCCTTTTGGTTATATGGATGAAAGTGGCGAATATGTTGGTTTTGACCTGGATGTGGCGCAGAAGGTATGTGATAATCTTGGATGGGAGCTTGTAAAGAAGCCGATTAACTGGGATTCCAAGGATATGGAGCTGAATTCCGGAAATATTGACTGTATCTGGAATGGCTTTACCATCAATGGACGTGAGGATGATTATACATGGTCTGATCCATATCTGAATAACGAGCAGGTTATGGTAGTCACTTCCGATTCCGGAATTGAGACACTGGCAGATCTGGCAGGGAAGAATGTTGTAGTACAGGCTGCATCTGCAGCACTTGATGCTTTGAACAGCGAGGATAACAAAGAACTGACAGACAGTTTTGCATCCCTTACAGAGAATCCGGATTACAATACCGCATTTATGAATATTGATTCTGGCGCAGCTGATGCTGTTGCTGTTGATATCGGAGTTGCCAAATATCAGCTGGCTCAGAGAGAAGAGGGCAAATATAAGATTCTGGACGAGCCGATCCAGAGCGAGCAGTACGGCATTGGCTTTGCCAAGGGAAATGAGGAGCTTCGTGATACCGTATGGGCTGAGGTTATGAAGCTGTACGACGAAGGTGAGATTGATAAGCTGGCTGAACAGTATGGTGTGGTTGACATGCTTTGCCTGGGAGATGAGGAAGCAGCTGATAAGACAGAAGAGAGCACAGATGCGGCAGAAGAAAATGCAGATTCTGATGAGGCAGCTGATGCAGATGCTGCTGAGGATGAGGCTGAATAATTCACATAGAATATAAACAAGAATATATGTAAAAAAGAGGGTACCTGGCGCACCCTCTTTTCTTAGCGAGAAGGGGTCTGCTCCAAAAGAAGGAGCTTGATTCGCAGAATGTGAATTATAGAATGAAATGAAACGTGAAATGCGATCCCTTAGAACACAAGTATCAACAGGAGGAACACAGTAACTATGAGTTTTAGTGTAATGTTAAGCCAGCTTGCAAAGGGAATGACCGTAACTACGGAAATTTTCTTTGTAACCCTTATATTTTCCCTGCCACTTGGCCTTCTGGTCTGTTGGGGTAAAATGTCCAAAATAAAGATAATCAGATGGATCGTTTCTGCATATATCTCCATTATGCGCGGAACACCTCTTATGCTGCAGCTGATGGTAGTATATTTTGGACCATATTTTATTTTTGGAATCCGGATTTCCATGGGTTATAGCCTGATCGCTGTATTTATTGCTTTTGCAATTAATTATGCCGCTTATTTTGCAGAAATCTACCGTGGCGGAATTGAATCCATGCCAGTAGGTCAGTATGAAGCAGCCCGAATCCTTGGCTACTCAAAAGCACAGACCTTCTTCCGCATCATTCTTCCCCAGGTATTTAAACGGATTTTGCCATCTATTACCAACGAAGTAATCACTCTGGTAAAGGATACTTCATTGGCGTTTGTTGTAGCGGTAGCTGAAATGTTCACTTTGGCGAAACAGATTGCCAGCTCTCAGACCACGATGGTGCCGTTTGTGGTAGCGGCTGTATTTTATTATGTATTTAACCTGCTGGTAGCAGTGATCATGGATAAAGTAGAGAAAAAACTGAACTATTACCGCTAATAATTTATCATCAACCTGCAGTGAATATACATTGTAAAAGCGTGTGCGGGTAACCAGAAGGAGTCACTATATGAAATTATTTGAAATGAAACACATAAAGAAAAGTTTCGGAGCCCTGGACGTTCTCCGTGACATTTCCCTGGAAGTAGACAAGGGCGAGGTTCTTAGTATTATCGGTCCCTCCGGCTCGGGTAAGTCTACATTGCTTCGCTGTGCCACTGGTCTGGAGACACCAGACGGCGGCGAAATCATCAAAAACGGAAAAATCGGATTGGTTTTTCAGAATTTTAACCTTTTTCCCCATTTTTCCGTGATTAAAAATATTACAGACGCTCCAATTAAGGTACAAAAGAGAGATAAAAAAGAGGTTTATGCGCAGGCAAGGGAGCTTCTTAAGAAAATGGGGCTTTCGGATAAGGAAAATTATTATCCCTACCAGCTTTCCGGCGGACAGCAGCAGCGAGTTTCCATCGCCAGAGCCCTTTGCATGAACCCGGATATTCTTTTCTTCGATGAGCCCACATCTGCTTTGGACCCGGAGCTTACTGGTGAAATCCTGAAGGTAATCAAAGATCTGGCAGCCGAGCATATCACTATGGTGATCGTTACCCACGAGATGAGCTTTGCCCGTGACATCTCCGATCGGATTATCTTTATGGATGACGGTCTGATCGCAGTGGAAGGTACCCCGGAAGAGGTATTTTCATCAGAACATGTAAGAATGAAGGAATTCCTTGGGAAATTCCATCAGGGGCTTGTTTAAAATCGTAAGATTTTACCATTTTTTGTAAGATTTCTTTAAATGTGAAAGCACCACCTTTTAACTAAATAGGATATGTCAAAAAAACGGAAGGTTGTATCTGGAATACACCTTCCGTTTTGCGTTATCTTATTAGCAGAGAAGGAGGTATGCTATATGAGCGTGAAAAAGTCAGAAACTGCATTGGCAGAGAGGATTGGAAGAAAAAAATTACGTGGAATCAAATATTTGCTTCTGGCAGTTCCATTTTTAATTTATGTATTTGCATTTTCCTATGTTCCGCTGGTTGGATGGATTTATTCCGTGTTTGATTACAAAATTGGACAGAAATTTCTGGATTTTGGCAGCATGGTTTTTGTAGGACTAGGTAATTTCCAGAAGTTGTTTACAGAACGGTCAGAGGTACTGCGTGTATTGAGAAATACATTGGCGCTTAGCGCACTGGGGCTGCTGGCAACCCCTGTTCCGGTAGTGTTTGCAATTATGTTCAATGAAATAAAAAATTCTAAATTTAAAAAAATTGTTCAGACAGCAACCACACTGCCAAACTTTATCAGCTGGATCATTGTTTATGGTGTTGCTTTTGCTTTCTTTTCTGTAAATGGATTTGTAAGTGTTCTGATGCAGAAAATTGGCATTCAGCCGCCTGTTATGGGAATTCTTGGTGATGTGGATCACACCTGGGTTCTGCAGTGGATTCTGGGAATCTGGAAAAGCTTCGGATGGTCAGCAATTATCTATATTGCAGCGATTACAGGAATTGATTCAGAACTATATGATGCAGCAAAGGTAGACGGAGCCAATAAGATCCAGTCTATTTTGCATATTACAATTCCAGGGATCATGCCTACCTATGTGGTAATGTTCCTTCTTGCAGTAAGTAATATTCTTTCAAACGGATTTGACCAGTATTTTATGTTTTACAACCCTATGGTGGCGGATAAAATTGAAGTGCTTGATTATTATGTATATAAGGTTGGATTTTATATAAATGATTATTCCTATTCCATTACCCTGGGAATGCTGAAGTCAATACTTGGAATTGTATTATTATTTACTGCAAACGCATTGTCGAAAAAAATCAGAGGCGAATCGATTGTATAACTGGAGGTGAGAAGAATGAAAAAAACAAGTTCAAAAATTAAAACATCACCACAGGAGAAATTTCTTCATGTATTAAATGTATTTTTTCTGTTGATTGCAGTATTTCTCTGTGTGTATCCGTTTTATTACATGGTTATTTATTCCCTGTCTGACAGTACAAGGGCATCCCTGGAGGGAATTTATTTCCTGCCAAAGGGCTTCACATTGGATGCATATAAGATGATCCTGAAAAAATCAGGATTCGGACATGCTTTCCTGATTTCAGGAGCCAGAACAGTTATCCAGACAATCCTGTGTCTGTTTGGTTCCTCCCTGTTTGCATATCTGGTAACGAAAAAAGATATGATTGGAAGAAAATTTGTATACAGGTTTGTAGTTATTACCATGTATTTAAGTGCCGGTCTGGTTCCCTATTACATAACCATGAAAGCATACCATTTGAACAACACTTTCTGGCTGTATATTATTCCGGGAATTGTAAACGCATATTATGTCATACTGATCAAAACATTTATAGAACAGATTCCGCAGTCTCTTCAGGAGTCTGCGGAACTTGACGGAGCAGGCTTTTTCAAGATTTATACGAGCATAATTCTGCCTCTGAGCAAACCTATATTGGCGACAGTAGCAGTGTATGCCTCAGTTGGAGCCTGGAATTCCTGGCAGGATAACTACCTTCTGGTGCAGAATCCCAACCTGCAGACAGTACAGCTGATCCTTTATAACTGCATCAATCAGGCACAGATGCTGGCAGACAGTATGAGAAGCGGACAGGTTGGAAATGCAGCTGCTATTTCATTATCAGCAGACAGTGTACGTATGGCAACCACGATTATTACAGTTATTCCTGTTATGCTGGTATACCCTTTCCTGCAGAAATATTTTGTAAAAGGGGTTATGCTTGGAGCTGTTAAAGGATGATATGGGAAAAATTGAACGGAGGATTTAACTATGGCAGTATTGGCACAGAAACCACCGATGGGGTGGAATTCCTGGAACACTTTTGGTGCTCATATAAATGAGCAGTTGATCATGGAAATGGCAGATACTATGGTGGCAGAAGGCTACAAGGAGGCTGGATATGAGTATGTGATCATAGATGACTGCTGGTCCCTGAAGGAGCGTGTGGATGGAAAATTAGTGGCAGATCCGGAACTGTTTCCACATGGAATGAAAGCTCTTGCAGATTATATCCACGGCAAAGGTTTGAAATTCGGCATGTACTCCTGCGCCGGTACGAAAACCTGTGCAGGATACCCGGGAAGCTATGGTCATGAAGCAGAAGATGCAAAGCAGTTTGCCCAATGGGACGTGGATTACCTGAAATATGATTTCTGCTACTTTCCGGTCTGTGCAGATGCAAAAAATGCATATCTTACTATGGCAATGGCTCTTCGAAGCTCGGGAAAGGATATTTTATTTGCAGCCTGTAACTGGGGAAAATATGATCCGTCGGGCTGGATGCGGTCAAGAGGGGCACATACCTACCGCTCTACAGGTGATATTTTTGATATACCGAAAAGTTATAAAGATATTTTTAAAAGCCAGGTAGAGAATATTGAAGGAAATGCACCGGACTGCTACAACGATATGGATATGCTGATCACAGGAATGCATGGAAGCGGCAATGTAGGGCTTAATGGATGTACAGACCAGCAGTATCTTCAGCATTTTGCAATGTGGTCATTCCTTGGCTCTCCTTTGATCATGGGAGCAGATCTTCGAAAAATTGACAAGACTAATAAAGACATTCTTTTAAACAAAGGGCTGATTGCCATTAATCAGGATGAAGAGTATCGCCCTGCATTTCTTGTGGACAATATGGGCGATAAGCGGTATATTCTGGCAAAGCTTCTGTCCGGAAACAGAATTGCCCTTGCATTTTTTAATCTGGAATACGAAAGTGATTATTTGAATACTATGGAAATTTCCTTTTGCGATCTTGGAATTCACTCTGGAACCGGAATAAAAATGAAATTTACAAATGCAGTTACCGGGGAAAGCATTGGTGTTTACCAGGATGCCTTTTCTACACAGGTATTGCCAGATGAGTGCAAGATTACAATTGCAGAGATGATCTTACCGGAAAAAGAGTGAAAACAGGATGAATATGGAAATGACAGATACTAAAAATACTTCCGTCATATGTTGTGTGAAGTGCAACCGTCCAGTGAGTCATGATGAAATTGGTCTTTATAAGAGGATATTTAACCGGGGAGCTGAGACTTTCTGGTGCATTCACTGTATCAGTGAGTATCTTGACTGTCCTGTTCCAAAGCTGGAAAAGAAAATAGCGGAATTTCGTGATATGGGGTGTACACTTTTTACAGAATAAATAGGTAATTGCGAAACTCGCAATGCTCGTTTACAATTTTGTATCTAAGTTTGATACTGTCTGCAAGAACAATGGTAATAAGTTGCGCGATACCAGCAAGGATTAAGTCTGATGCATAAAAATGATTTTGAAATGAAATCGGAATAATCTCATCAATATCGATATGCGTTTCTAATAGGGATAGAAACGCAGGTTTGTTATTTCCAAATTTCTCCTGGCAATCTGTAAAAATATCTGCTAAAGAAAGCTGTTTATATGGTATCATAGATGTTAGAATAACTCCTTTCTTGGTGTATGGTTTATAGTTCCTCGACAATTCTATTATACCGTATCCAGTGAGGGGTTATTTGTTTTTTTTGTAATAAAAAAATGCCGTGTTTATGCGGCTTGTGGCGTTTCGCAAACGCCTAAAAGAATAAACAAAAGAAGGGAATAAAAATATGAAAGCAGATTTTAAGCATATCCTATATGGCGGGGATTACAACCCGAACCAATGGCCGGAAGCAGTCTGGAAAGAAGATATGGAACTTTTCGATAAAGCTCGGATAAACAGCGCAACAGTCAATGTATTTTCCTGGGCAAAGCTCCAGCCGTCAGAAGAACGGTATGATTTTGAGGAACTGGACAAGGTCATTGAAATGCTGGGAAAAAACCATAAAGACATTGTCCTTGCAACTTCAACCGCGGCAATGCCGGCCTGGATGTTTCGGAAATATCCGGAGGTGGCAAGGACGGACTATGCGGGAAGGCACCACAAGTTTGGACAGAGGCAAAATGCATGCCCAAATAGCCCTGTTTACCAGAGATACGCGGCAAAACTGGCTCAAAAGCTTGCAAAAAGGTATGGACATCTGGACAGTGTGGTGTGCTGGCACATAAATAATGAATATAGCGGTGAGTGTTACTGTGAAAATTGCGAAAAAGCCTTCCGTGTCTGGCTTCGGAAAAAGTACGGGACGCTGAAAGCACTGAATGAGGCATGGAATACAGAATTTTGGGGGCACACCCTCTATGACTGGGAGGAAATTGTGCTGCCAAACGCTCTTGGCGAAGGTCTCGAGTGGTGCAGCGGCACAGCGTTCGCCGGTATTTCCATTGACTATGCCCGTTTTAATTCGGATAGTATGCTGGAAAATTTCAAGATGGAGCGGAACGCTATCCGCAGCGTGGATCAAAAGACTCCGGTTACAACAAATCTAATGGGAACGTTTAAGCAGCTGGATTATTTCAAATGGGCAAAGGAGATGGACGTCGTATCCTGGGATAACTATCCATCTTATGATACGCCGGTAAGTCTGACGGCGATGCAGCATGACCTCATGCGGGGCTTAAAGCAGCAGCCCTTCATGCTGATGGAGCAGACACCAAGCCAGCAGAATTGGCAACCTTACAATTCATTGAAAAAACCGGGGCAGATGAGGGCACAGAGCTATCAGGCGATCGCACATGGGGCGGATACGATACAATTTTTCCAGCTCCGCCGCAGTGTTGGCGGATGTGAAAAATTCCATGGAGCAGTCATTGCCCATGCAGGAACAGATAATACCAGGGTGTTCCGTGAGGTCACACAACTAGGGACAGAGTTAGAAGAGCTGGGAGATCAGATCCTGGGGACAGCAAATCCGGCTGATGTCGGGATATTGTTTGACTGGGATAATTATTGGGCATTGGAATTTACAAGCGGACCCCATAAAGATTTAAAATATGTGGATCAGATTCATAGGCATTATAAGTTCTTTTATGAAAAAAACATAGCTGTTGACATGATCCCAAGGGATGCAGATTTTTCAAAATATAAGCTGATCGTTGCGCCGGTGCTTTATATGGTTCATCAGGGTGTCAAGGAAGCGCTTGAAGCCTTCGTAAAGAAAGGTGGTGTATTAGTGACCGGCTTTATGAGCGGTATCGTAGGTGAATCAGACAATGTATATCTTGGTGGCTATCCAGGACCCCTCAGGGACTTGGCTGGAATTTGGGTGGAGGAGATTGACGCATTGGCTCCAGAGCAGAAAAATTCTGTAAAATTTAAAGATGGTACAGAGTTTACCAGCACAATGCTATGTGACTTGATTCATCTGGAAGGGGCCGAGAGCATGGCTGATTACAGCAGCAATTTTTATGCGGGTACACCTGCTGTCACCAAAAACAGTTATGGAAAAGGTACTGTTTATTATTTGGGGACTCAGCCAGAGGACTGTGCGTTTACAAGGATGATGGACTGCATAGTTAAGGAAGCAGCAGTCAAAAGCTTAGTAGATGAGCGGACATCCCTTGAAGTGACAGTACGGAAAACCAAGGAAAATACCTTTTATTTCCTAATAAATTTCAGTAAGGAAGAGACTGTGGTTCCTCAGTGTTTTGCAGGAATGCAAAACCTTTTGACGGGGGAAACGGTGTCCAGACAGGAAATTTTGAAACCTTTTGAGGTAGAGATCATAAAGAAATAGCCTGTATCTGAGGTTTCTAATAGGGATAAAAACGCAGGTTTGTCATTTTAAAATTTTTCCTGGCAATCTGCAAAAATATCTGCCAAAGAAAGCTGTTTATATGGTATCATAGATGTTAGAATAACTCCTTTCTTGGTGTATGGTTTATAGTTTCTCGACAACTCTATTATACCGTATCCAGTGAGGGGTTATTTGTTTTTTTGGGTAGTAAAAAAATGCCGTGTTTATGCGGCTTGTGGCGTTCCGCAAACGCCTATTTGAAAAAAAATAAAGGGAGAGAAAAGATGATTTACAGAACCGAACATCCAAAACCACAGTTTATGCGTGAAAATTGGTTGAATTTAAATGGAAGCTGGGATTTTGAAATTGATCATGGCGGAAGTGGAGAAGCACGGGAGCTTTACAAGCCGGAAGCAGACCTTTCAAAAAAAATCCAGGTGCCTTTTTGCCCGGAAAGTAAGCTGTCCGGGATTGGCTACACGGATTTCATGAATTCTGTATGGTATCGGAGAGAAATTGAAATTACAGAAGCCCAGTTATCAAATCTTGTGATTCTGCATTGCGGCGCGGCAGATTATTTTACCACAATATATGTGAACGGACAGAAATGTGGCACTCATAAAGGGGGATATGTTTCTTTCTCTGTGGATATTACAAGGTATCTTTTTGCCGGAAAAAATGTGATCACAATTCATGTGGAAGATGACACCCGTTCCCGCTTGATTCCGTCCGGAAAACAGAGCACCCATTATGAGTCTTACAGCTGTTATTATACCAGAACAACAGGTATCTGGCAGACCGTATGGCTGGAATTTGTTCCTGACACACACATTATAAAAACAAAATATTATGGGGACATAAACAATGGAACAATTACTGTTTTTGCAGAGCTTCAGGGAGCAGGAACCTTTGCGGTAAAAGCGTCCTACAAGGGAACGGCAATGGGAGAGGCTACAGTGAGCTCAGATGGCGGAACAGCAGTGGCAGTGGTGAAGCTGGCAGAAAAGCATTTATGGCAGGTTGGAAAGGGAGATCTTTATGACCTTGCCTTAAGCTATGGAGAAGATCAGGTGACAAGTTATTTTGGACTGCGCTCCATACAGCTTACAGACAAAAAGTTTCTGCTCAACGGAAAATCTGTATTTCAGCGTCTCATTCTGGATCAGGGCTTTTATCCGGATGGAATTTACACAGCACCTTCTGATGAAGAACTGGAAAAGGATATAAAACGATCCCTGGCAATGGGATTTAACGGTGCCCGCCTTCATGAAAAAGTATTTGAAGAGCGTTTCCTGTATCACTGTGACAGGCTGGGGTATATCGTCTGGGGAGAGTATCCCAACTGGGGACTGGATCACTCTTATGCAGACAGCATTTACGGAATCCTTCCAGAGTGGCTGGAAGAGATTGACCGTGATTTTAACCATCCTGCGATTATTGGATGGTGTCCGTTTAATGAAACCTGGGATGAAAAAGGAAGAAAACAGTTTGATGAGCTTCTTGCCACAGTTTATAAGGCAACGAAAGCAGCGGATCCAACCCGGCCCTGTATTGACACCAGCGGAAATTATCATGTGCTCACCGATATTTATGATTTGCATGATTATGAACAGGATCCGGAGATTTTTGCAGAGCATTACAAAGAGGTTGGAAAATCAAACAGGCTTGATTTCCGTGCGGCATTTGAAGAACGGCAGACATATAATGGAAAAATTCCCTTCTTTGTCAGCGAATATGGCGGCATTGGCTGGTCTTTGAGCAAGGATGCCTGGGGATATGGAAATACGCCGGATTCACCGGAAGCATACATGAAACGTCTGAAAGAGCTTACAGATGTTTTACTGGATAATGAGAACATGTTTGCACTTTGCTATACGCAGCTTACAGATGTGGAACAGGAACAAAACGGACTGTATACGTATGACAGACAGCCGAAATTTGATCCGGAAATTATTCATGCTATTTTTTCAAGAAAAGCTGCCATTGAAGATTAAGAGTAAAAACGTTCAAGCCTTACAGAAATAAATATATGAATATGACAGGAGAATACATAAAATGAGAAAATGGACACGTGTTGGATTTCAACCCAATCTTCCATTAGAGGAAAAAAGACGTGTGACGGAATGTAAGGAGCATATCAGACTTTCAAAGGAAGCTGCAAAAGAAGGTATGGTGCTGTTGAAAAATGAGAAAAAGCTTCTGCCTCTTGCAGAAGGAACCAGACTTGCACTGTTTGGGAAAGGAAGTTTTGATTATGTAAAAGGCGGTGGAGGAAGTGGTGATGTTGCGGTTTCCTACGTGCATAACCTTTATGATGGGTTTAAAATGCAAGGAAATGCAGTTATGCTTTATGAACCCCTGGCAGAATTTTACAGAGAAAATGTTCAGGAACAGTATAGGCAAGGTGCAATGCCAGGTATGACAATAGAACCTGAACTTCCAAAAGGACTTGCTGACGGTGCAAAAGCATTTGCAGATGTGGCAATTGTTGTAATAAGCCGTTTTTCATCAGAAGGCTGGGATCGCTCCAGCCTTGATAGTCAGTTAAGCGAAATGTCAAGGGAAGAGCTGGAAGATAACTACATGGCAAAACTGATTGCGAAAGCCTTTCCAGAGGGAGATTATTTTCTGACAGAGAATGAAAAGGCAATGTTGAACATGGTGAAAGAACGGTTTAACCGTATTGCAGTGGTTCTGAATGTCGGTGGAATTGTAGATGTTTCCTGGATAAAAAATGATGACCGGATTTCAGCCGCCCTTCTTGGCTGGCAGGGGGGAATGGAAGGAGGGCTGGCCATGGCAGAGCTTCTTCTGGGAAAAGGAAATCCGTCTGGCAAGCTGACTGATACATTTGCAGCTTCCTTAGATGATTATCCATCAACTGAAAATTTTCATGAATCCTGTGACTATGTAAATTATACAGAAGATATTTATGTAGGATACCGTTATTTTGAGACGATTCCAGGTGCAAAGGAAAAGGTTATATATCCCTTTGGATATGGGCTTTCCTATACTGATTTCAGAGTGCATACAGATTCTGTATGGGAAACTTCAAAACATATTTTTGCAGAAGTTCACGTGACCAATACAGGGAACATGGCAGGAAAAGAAGTGGTACAGCTTTACTTTAACGGACCACAGGGTCTTCTTGGTAATCCGGCACTCCGGCTTGCTGCTTTTGAAAAAACCCGTCTGCTTCAGCCTGGAGAAACACAGGTAGTTTATCTGTCATTTGAAAAAGCGGACATGGCTTCCTATGATGATCTCGGGAAAATTCAGAAGTCAGCCTATATTCTGGAAAAAGGAATTTACAGATTTTACATTGGAATCTCTGTAAGGGATACAGAAGAAGCCGCTTATACATTCGAGCTTACAGAAAATATAATTGTAAAACAGCTATCAGCGCATTTGGTTCCAACAAGTCTGAAAGAGCGTATGCTTTCTGATGGTACCTTTGAAATGCTTCCTCAGTATGAATGCAATGATATGAATGAATGTGCATTTGAAAAACTGAAAACGGAAGAAGAGGATTGTATTGTGCCAGAAGTGCGCTGGTGTTCCCGTCGAAAATGGTTTGATAATTGTGGAAGAAAACAGTTCATTGATGTAGCTGAAGGAAAGCTTTCATTGGATGAGTTTATGGCACAGTTAAGTGATAAGGAACTGCTTCATCTTCTCGGCGGACAGCCAAATACAGGTGTTGCAAATACATTCGGATTAGGAAATCTTCCTGAGTACGGGGTCCCTTCAGTAATGACTGCAGATGGACCAGCAGGACTACGCCTTAATATCGGATGTACTGTGAATACAACAGCCTGGCCATGTGCAACGCTTCTGGCATGTACCTGGAATCCGGCACTTGTATGGCAGGTCGGAAAGGCAGGCGCGAAGGAGGTAAAGGAAAATAATCTTGCTGTATGGCTGACACCAGCTGTAAATATTCACAGAAACCCTATGTGTGGAAGAAATTTTGAATATTATTCCGAGGATCCGCTGATTGCTGGAAAAATGGGTGCCGCTATGGTAAAGGGGATTCAGTCACAGCATATTGCAGCATCTGTAAAGCATTTTACAGCAAACAACAAAGAAACAAACAGGAAAAATAGTGATTCCAGGGTATCGGAGCGTGCACTTCGTGAAATTTATCTGAAAGGCTTTGAGATTATTGTAAAAGAAGCACAGCCTTGGACGATCATGTCCTCTTACAATGCTGTTAACGGACACCGTACTTCAGAGAGCTATGAGCTTTTGACAGATATTTTGCGTGGTGAGTGGGGATTTCAGGGTATGGTTACAACAGACTGGTGGACATGTGGAGAGCATTATAAAGAAATAAAGGCTGGAAATGACCTTAAAATGGCAACAGGGTATCCGGAGCGTGTGAAAAAAGCTATGGAAATGGGATTGCTCGGTCGACAGGAACTGGAACAGAGTGCAAGACGCGTATTGGAGCTTATTTTGAAAATTGATTAATTTTGTATAAAAAATCAAAAAAATAACAGATAAAAACATGAAATTGTAATATTCATTGAGGTATTATATAATAGTATAGTGTCAAAATATTTTTTGCTACTGGCAATGTTGATATTTTCGCACAACCCCCTTGGTCAGGTGATTGGCTGGCAGTGTTCCACGAACAGATCATTTGACGCAGGGGGTATTTGTGTTAAAAAATGTATGGGTGGGAATGAGAGCAAATGACAAGACGAAAAATTCTTATTGTGGAAGATGAAGTGCTGGTAAGATGTGGATTAAGGTCCATGGTGAACTGGGAAAAACTGGGGCTGGATGTAATTGGAGATGCTTCCAATGGAAAAGAAGCCCTGGAAATATACGAGAAAGAAAAACCGGATATTGTTATGACAGATATTAAAATGCCGGTTATGGACGGACTGGAACTGATCGAAAAAATACGGGAACAGGATCAGAGCACCAGGATTGTCCTACTGACCTGTTATGAAGAATTTTCTTATCTGATGAGAGCTATGAAGCTAGGGGTGTCTGATTATATTTTAAAACTAAAAATGAAACCTGATGAGATTGAAAAAGCAATGGAGAAGGTATGTAAAGAACTGGAACAGAAGAATCCCGATTCCAAAAATGAAACAAAAGCAGTGCAGGATAAATCAGATTTATTCGGGCAGTATGTTTTTTATCACCAGATTAATGAAAATACTTTTCGGGAACAGTTAAAAAAGCTTGATTTTCAGGTTTCGGAAAAATCATACCGAATCTGCAGGATGGAAATTGCAAATTATAAAGAGGTATGTGAAAAAACAAAAGACGAACAAGGAGCTTTGATCCAATTCCTGATCTTTAATATGACAGAGGAAATACTGGGAAAATATAAAAATGGAGAACTGATCCGGGAGAATGAAAAAAATTATCTTCTTTTAATTGAAGAAACGGAAGAGGATAACCAGAAAACGATCCTGAAGGAAATTGCCCGGGTATTGCGGGAACATATTATGGCGCAGGTCTGCTGGAAAATCAGCGGTGTGGGACGTTCCTGGACAGAGCTTTCCGACAGGTACCAGGAATGTAAGAAGAATGAAACAGAAAAACAAAAAGAAGATCAGAAAGCACAGAACTTGAAACAGTTAAGTATTGAAATCTATAAAGCAAAAGAGTACATAGACCAGCATCTGGCAGACAAGCTTACCTTGAACCAGGTTGCGGAAATTGTATGTTTAAGTCCTAACTATTTCAGCAGCATGTGGAAAAAGGAAATGCAGGTAGGCTTCGTGGATTATATTACAGAACAGAGAGTAGAAAAGGCCAAGGAGCTGTTTGCCACAACCGATCTTAGAACCCATGAAGTAGCAGAACTCACTGGCTTTGGGGACGACAGCTATTTCAGCAAGATATTTCGGAAGGTTTCCGGAAAGAATCCAGGCAGCTTCAGAAAGCGGAATATTTTATGAAAAAAGATGATACAGTAAAAATTCCATTTTATAAAAGTGTTTTTGGAAAAATGATAATAGCAGTATCCATTAGCTTTCTGCTTGTGATCATTATAAGCTTTATAGGTCTTTATATGGGAGTGAAGGGAGCCTTAAGAACACGTACAGAAACGGAACTTCTAAGATCTTATAAGCAGCTGGAACAGAACCTGGATACATTTGGAAGAGAAGTTGACCAGGTTGCCCTTCGTGTTTTAAATGGTTCTGATCTGGCAAGCCTGGTAGTATCCCATGGCTCTCAAACTAGCATGATAGAGCAAAGAATTGATTTTTTCAGCATGACAGACACGATTCTGGCAGAGTACAGCTTTATTGATTCCATTGTTTTTTATAATGCGGAAGATGTAACCTTATTTGCTGACGGAAACTGGAACATTACCTCTGAAAACAGTGAGAAAAGGGGGAAATTCTACACAGAGAGACTGAAAAACCGGAACGCAGTTCCACAGAAAAAACCAATCTGGTATGGAGGCTATAACAGCAGTGATTTTGTGGAAAATGACAGGGATAACCAGAAACTGTTGAATTATGTGAGCGTGTGCAGGCCTATTTTCCGGGGAGAAAAATATGGCTGGCTTGTGTTGAATGTGGATCTGGAACATTTTGTAAGCTATTACAATTCAATTTCACAAGATGGAGGCTGGTCAGAGGAAACCTATATGATCGACCAGTTTGGAAGGACTGTTTCAGAAACAAATGTATATGGGATAGGGGATGAAAAAGAAAATTTAATGCTGCAGCCAGAAGCTGCCCCAAAAATATTTGAATCCGGTAAAAATCTGATCCTGTGTTATCCGGTGGGCTTTTGTAATTGGACATTGGTAAATGAAACTCCAATATCTGAAATATTAGGAGACATCCAGGATGTTCAGGAAATTTTTATTCTGGCAATTGTCGCTTCGGTAACCATTTCAATTTTATTTCTTGTATTCTGGGTGAAATATATGACAACGCCCTTTGTAAAGGTGATAGATGCGCTGAAAATGGTACAAAACGGGCAGTTCGGCATTGTTTTGGAACAAGACCATGAGAATGGGGATGAGTTCTCTCTTCTGGTGAACAGCTATAATAAAATGACACTGGAAATATCAAGTCTGATCCGCAAAAATGTGGAAAATGAAAAATCAAAAAGAGATGCACAGATCCGCGCACTGAAGTCCCAGATCAATCCTCATTTTTTGTATAATACGCTGAATACAGTGAAATGGATGGCAATTGTGAAAGGCGAAAATGATATTGTGGACTGTATGGATGCACTGGCGGAAATGGTTCAGCCGATTTTCAGGGATACACGCAACAAGTGGTCAGTAGAGGAAGAACTTACTTATATCAAAAATTACTGCAGGATCATGAATTACAGATACGGTGAAAAAACAGTGCTTGGTATAGAAGCAGACAGTTCACTTATGTCTGCTATGGTGCCGAAATTTATTTTGCAGCCGCTTGTGGAGAATTCTTTTTTTCATGGTCTGGCAGAAAAAGAAATGCAGGAGCATAAAAAATTCCAGATATACGTAAAAGGGAAAAGAAAAGAGTATAAAACCAGGGACTGCCTGGAATTATGCGTATATGACAATGGAATTGGAATAAGCAGGGAAAACTGTGAGAAGCTCCGTGCAATTCTGAATATGGAGGATGACGGCAGACATATTGGGCTCAGAAACATATATCAGAGAATCAAGCTTCTTTATGACATGGAAAACGGAGTGGAAATTGGCAGTGATAATGAGAACGGTTTCCAGGTACTGGTCCGGATTCCTTATGAAGAAGAAAAATGGTAAAATAGTTATAAAAATCGTGGCTTTTTTCCATAAACCAGGAATGTGACGGGGATAAGATGTGCATAGAATTATGCCAAAAATCGGAAGGTTGTTTCTGGAAGATGTGTTCTGTTTTTGGTATCCTTTTTACAGAAACAAAACACGGCGCAACACCAAAAAAGAAAACAGGAGGTAGGAAATGAGAAGGAATTTATGGAAAAAGGTTACATCTGCAACCTTATGTGCTGCGATGGTTGGGGGAATTATGGTAAGCAACGGAGCCCTGGCAGTGCAGGCTGAGGAAGGGGAAGAAAAGGAAGTAATTACTCTCAGAGTCATGGGAGAAACAGGAATGGACGGCATTTCCACAGACGATGCAGTAGGACGCTATATTAAGGAAAAACTGGGAATCGTACTGGAATATACAAATGTAAGTACAGATCGATTAAAAGTGATGGCTTCCGGTGGAGATCTTCCGGATATTGTAGAACTTCATAACGGAGATATTGATGTTAAAAATCTGATCGATGCAGGATCGTTATGGGCCATGGATGACTGGCTTGCAGAAAATGGAGATAATCTGAAAGAAAAACTTCCGGATGCATTAAAGTATTCAAAAGATATTATTGGCGGAGGAAGTACTTATTTTATTCCGACAAATGTTCAGACAGAGAATAAAGATCTGCCAAATAAGAATGGCTTTGTAGGATTTTTTACAAGATGGGATTATTATAAGGAATTAGGATATCCGGATGTCAGCACTGAAGACAAATATCTGGATGTTTTAAAACAGATGGTAGATGCACATCCGACGACAGCAGACGGCAAGAAGGTTTATGCATTGTCTGGCTGGTCTGACTGGGGAATCTGGCCTTATATGATCAGTTACCCATTTGATATGGGCTATACAAATTCAGGAAATAATCAGTTCATAAACAATGAAACCGGTGAATTTGAAGATATGTTTACGGTAGAAGACGGACCATTGTGGAAAGCTCTTTCCTTCTATAACAAGGCTTATCGGATGGGCATTATGGATCCGGAAGCATTTACCATGAAAAACAGTCAGTATGATGACAAAATTAAAAACGGAGAGGTTCTGGTATGTAATTATAACTGGACACAGCCGGATAAAAATATCTGCGGTGAAGATGCAGCAATGTATATGATTCCTGGTACTTTCCCATATGCAATGCAGATTTATCCATATGCAAATCCGTTAGGATATCAGGCTGCGAATGCACTTGTAATCAGTGCGAACTGTGAATATCCGGAACGTGCAATGGAACTGATTGAATTCATGACCTCTGATGAAGGCGCAAGACTGGTACGTACAGGAGTTCCTGGCGAAGACTGGGATGTTGTGGATGGAGAACCGGAACTGATCGGAAAGCGCCTTGAAAACTTTACCAGCAATGATAAAGAGTATTCTGGCTATACAACTGACGGTGTACAGGGAATTGGCAAGTATAAATGGTTATCACCTTTATGGGAAACCAATCAGTGTGCAGATGGAGAACCGGTAGATTTAACTCTTTCTAAGAAATATGTTTTATCTAGTGTTACAGAGATAGATAAGGATTTCTGCAATTATTATACTGACGGAAAAGCACAGTATCCGGGAGAGGTTTATAAACAGCTGGTTGATGAAGGAAAATTAAAAACAAATAATGAAGATCCGGCAGTTGGTCTGGCAGCAACTTTAATGCAGCCTATATCTGATGAAGCTACAAGAATTGGCAACAAGGCATCCGAGTATGTACAGGCAAATATTGCCAAAATTATTACCTGCGAGGATGATGATGCTTTTGCAGCTCAGAGAGAAAAGATGATCAGTGATATCAATGCAATGGGATATGATCAGGTATTGGAAGAAGTTCAGGCAAACTTTGAGGATGCAAAGGCAGCAGCAGAAACATTTAAATAAATATAGCCATAAAAATCTAAGAGCCGTGAAAGTTTTCACGGCTCTTTTTAACCAAATAAAGGAGAATATAATGAAAATTAAATACAACGGAATTGCAGACGCAGCAGCGCGTTTTGTAGAAAAAGAGCAGCTGAAAAACAGAAGCCTATGGAAACTGACAGCAGATCAGTTTGCCAACTGCCCAGATGATGAGGATCTTGGCTGGAGAGGGGAATACTGGGGTAAGCTTATGCGTGGTGCATGTGAGACTTATCTTTATACCAGGGATGAAGAATTATATGAAATTCTCACAGAGTCTGTGGAGCAGCTCCTTTTTTATCAGGATGAGGAAGGCAGAATTTCCACATACAGCAAAGAAGCAGAATTCCAGGGATGGGATATGTGGGGCAGGAAATATGTACTTATGGGGCTGATCAGTTATTATAATATCTGCAGAGAAGAAGAGAAAAAAAGAAAAGTGATCCAGTCAGCAGAAAGACATCTGGATTATATTATGGCGCATGTAGGAAAGGAATCTGGAAAAAAGAAGATTACAGAAACTTCTGATATCTGGCAGGGAATCAATTCCAGCTCTATTCTGGAGCCGGTGGTTCTGCTGTACCGCATTGTGCATGAAAAAAAATATCTGGATTTTGCAGCTTATATTGTAGATTGCGGTGGAGCTCGGGAATTTAACATTTTTGAAGCTGCTTACCAGAATGAATTGTATCCTTATGAATATCCGGTTGTAAAAGCATATGAGCTAATGTCCTGCTTTGAAGGTCTGCTGGAATATTCCCTTGTTGTCAAAGAAGAAAAATGGCAGATTGCTGTAAAAAATTTTGTAGCGAAGCTTCTGGAATCAGAGAGAACGGTAGTGGGAGGTCTTGGCTGCAAAAACGAATTGCTGGATCATGGAAGTCTTATGCAGAGTGGTACAAAATATGACGGAATCATGCTGGAAACCTGCGTATCAGTTACCTGGATGAGGTTGCTGCGCAGAATGTACTATTTTACAGGAGATATCAAATATATTGATGAAATTGAGAGAACGGCATTTAATATACTTTATGGTTCTGTTAATTTTGAAAAGGCAGTCTGTGGAGAGGAAACCCGTTTTGATGAACCCTATTACAGGCAGGTGTATGACCGTTATACGGCAGACAAAGATGGCTGTATTCCCGCATTTGACAGTTATAGTCCATTAAGCTCCAATATACGTGGCCGTGCAGTGGGAGGATTTAAGGCAATGGAGGAAAACCAGGCTTTTTGCGGCTGTTGCATTGCAATCGGAGCAGCTGGAACAGCGCTTGTCCCGCTTCTTGGGACAGAAGTGCAAGACAGGCTGGTAAGAATGAATCTGTATATGCCGGGAAAACTTGAGTTTCTGATCGACAGTGTTCCCGTACAAATGGAAATAAAAACAAAGTATCCGGCAAATGGGGAAATTCGCATGAAACTGAGCATGACTCAGGAGGTCTGGTTCGAAACAGAGCTTCGAATTCCTGAATTTTCCAGGACATGCAGGCTGACAGTGCGAACGGCAGAAAATAATGAAGATACCGTTCTTCCGGAAGCAGAGAAATATTTTTCATTAAAGCGGACCTGGAAAGATGGAGATGAGATTGTATTAAATCTGGATATGAACCCCAGAATCCTGTGGGGAATGGAGAATCCGGAGGATGCCGACAGTGCCAGAAGAATGGCTGTGCTATATGGTCCGCTGGTTCTGGCAAGAGAAAAGCGCCTGGAGGAAAAGGAAGGGACGATTATGGACTGCCGGAAAGAAGAGGCGCTGAACAGACCTTTGAAAATTGAGAATACAAGAAAAGCACTATCCTACGACTTGAAAAAGAAGTATCAGTGCCTGTTTGACGTCACCATAGGGGAAGAGACCTTCCTGATGGTGGATTATGCGTCTGCCGGAAAAACCTGGAGACGGGATACGGAAATGGAAGTATGGCTACAGACGAAATAAATGTGCGGCAGAAAATCTGTAAGATAAAGGGCAAAAAAGAAATTTTTTGGAATTCAGAGTGTGAAATTGTGAACACGAAATTCCATCAGGGTCTTGCTTAAAATCTTTGGATGTTATATAATCCCCTTGTATGTGGAAAAAACAGTTGATCCGCAAAGTAAATGATAAAAACTTACTTAGAAACAGGAGAGAAAGAATGAGTACAGACAGATATACAAGCCCTTTGTCTGAGCGTTATGCCAGCAAGGAAATGCAGTACATTTTTTCACAGGATATGAAATTCCGCACCTGGAGAAGACTCTGGATCGCTCTGGCAGAGACTGAGAAGGAGCTTGGACTGAACATCACCCAGGAACAGATTGATGAACTGAAAGCTCATGCAGACGATATCAACTATGATGTTGCCAAGGCCCGTGAGAAAGAAGTGCGTCACGATGTTATGTCCCATGTATATGCTTACGGTGTGCAGTGCCCGAAAGCAAAGGGAATCATCCACCTGGGAGCAACATCCTGTTATGTAGGAGATAATACAGACATTATTGTTATGACAGAAGCTCTGAAACTGGTTCAGAAGAAACTGGTAAACGTAATTGCAGAGCTTTCCAAGTTCGCTGACAAATATAAAGATCAGCCTACACTTGCATTTACCCATTTCCAGCCTGCACAGCCAACTACCGTTGGAAAGCGTGCCACACTGTGGACACAGGAATTCATGATGGATCTTGAAGATCTGGAATATGTTCTTGGCACCATTAAGCTTCTTGGTTCTAAAGGTACTACAGGTACACAGGCAAGCTTTCTGGAACTGTTTGAAGGAGACCAGGAGACCATCGACAAGATCGATCCGATGATCGCTGCCAAGATGGGATTCAAGGAATGCTATCCGGTATCCGGACAGACCTATTCCCGTAAAGTTGATACCCGTGTTGTCAATGTTCTGGCAGGAATTGCAGCAAGTGCACACAAGATGTCAAACGATATCCGTCTTCTTCAGCATCTGAAAGAAGTAGAGGAGCCATTTGAGAAATCCCAGATCGGATCTTCCGCTATGGCTTATAAGAGAAACCCGATGAGAAGTGAGCGTATTGCTTCCCTTTCCAGATATGTGATGGTAGATGCCCTGAATCCAGCCATCACCTCTGCTACCCAGTGGTTTGAGAGAACCCTGGATGACTCCGCCAACAAGCGTCTTTCCGTACCGGAAGGCTTCCTTGCAATTGACGGAATCCTGGATCTGTGCCTGAATGTTGTAGATGGCCTTGTGGTTTATCCGAAGGTTATCGAGAAACACATGATGGCTGAGCTGCCATTTATGGCAACTGAGAACATTATGATGGACGCAGTAAAAGCAGGTGGAGACCGTCAGGAGCTTCATGAGCGCATCCGTGAGCTTTCCATGGAAGCAGGCAGGAATGTTAAGGTAGAAGGTAAGGACAACAACCTTCTTGAGCTGATCGCAGCCGATCCGGCATTTAACCTGACTCTGGAAGAGCTTCAGAAAACCATGGATCCGAAGAAATATGTGGGACGTGCCAAAGAGCAGACCGAAAGCTTTATTGCAAAAGTTGTAAATCCGGTTCTGGATTCCCACAAGGAAATGCTTGGAATGACAGCTGAGATTAATGTATGATAAAAGGTTGTTGTTTTCTTTTTTAATGAAATTCAGATCAGACACAGGAGGAATTTGAGTTATGATCAAAGCAGTAGTTGGAGCAAACTGGGGAGATGAAGGTAAGGGGAAAATTACCGACATGCTCGCTGAGAAAGCTGATATTATCGTTAGATTCCAGGGTGGTGCAAATGCAGGACATACCATTGTAAACGACTATGGTAAATTCGCACTTCACACTCTGCCGTCAGGTGTATTTTATGGACACACCACAAGTGTGATCGGCAACGGTGTTGCACTGAATATCCCTGTATTTTTCAAAGAATACAATGAGGTTGTAAGCAAAGGTGTTCCGGCACCGAAGATTCTGATCTCTGACAGAGCACAGATGGTTATGCCGTACCACATTCTGTTTGACCAGTATGAGGAAGAGCGTCTGGGAGGCAAATCTTTCGGTTCTACTAAATCCGGTATCGCACCTTTCTATTCTGACAAATATGCAAAAATCGGTTTTCAGGTAAATGAGCTTTTTGACGAGGATCGCCTGAAGGAGAAACTGGCAAGCGTTTGTGAAACTAAGAACGTTCTTCTTGAGCACTTATACCACAAACCGCTTCTGAACGTTGATGAGCTTTTTGCAGAGCTGATGGAATACAAGAAGATGGTTGCACCATATGTATGCGACGTTTCCTTGTATCTGAATAATGCACTGAAAGAGGGCAAGGAGATCCTTCTTGAGGGACAGCTTGGAACTTTGAAAGACCCTGACCATGGTATTTACCCAATGGTTACCTCTTCTTCCACACTGGCAGCATATGGTGCAATCGGAGCAGGTGTGCCTCCATATGAGATCCAGAAGATTGTTGTTGTAAGCAAGGCTTATTCCAGCGCAGTAGGTGCCGGTGCATTTGTTTCCGAGATTTTCGGAGAAGAGGCTGACGAGCTTAGAAGACGCGGTGGTGATGGCGGAGAATACGGCGCTACCACTGGACGTCCGAGACGTATGGGATGGTATGACTGTGTTGCATCTAAATACGGCTGCCGTCTTCAGGGGGCTACAGATGTGGCATTTACAGTACTTGACGTACTTGGCTATCTGGATGA
Source organism: Ruminococcus sp. 1001136sp1_2201st1_G3_2201SCRN_220225 (assembly GCF_040924365.1). Taxonomy (NCBI): domain Bacteria; kingdom Bacillati; phylum Bacillota; class Clostridia; order Eubacteriales; family Oscillospiraceae; genus Ruminococcus; species Ruminococcus sp. 1001136sp1_2201st1_G3_2201SCRN_220225. Next base: position 71,115 of record NZ_JBCOME010000010.1, read on the forward strand.
GATCCCGGTTTGTGTTGCTTACGATATCGACGGAGAGATTACCACAGACTTCCCGACCACAGCCAGACTTGAGAAAGCAAAACCGGTGATCGAGAAGCTTCCAGGATGGAAATGCGATATCCGTGGAATAAAGAACTATGAGGATCTTCCGGAGAATTGCAGAAAATACATCGAATTCATCGAGGAGAAGATCGGATACCCGATCACCATGGTTTCCAACGGACCAGGAAGAAACGATATTATTTACAGAAATAAATAATTTGGAAAAAAGCGGCTGCGTATCAGACGCTTGTAAGTAAGAATACATTACTGGTTACAGAGTGATCGGTAATTGAAATGTGACTGCGCCGGAGGTTCTCTCCGGCGTATCTTGTATCTAGTACATCGAATATTAAGTAACTGCCATATTGACTTGTCTGATTTTTATTTGCTGCGCCAATATAGCAGAAACTTAATTTTCGATGCTCTAGATGACAAAAAAGAAAACGGATTTTATAAAGGAATAAAGAATGAAAAATTTTAAACGTGCAGCTGCCATTCTGGGAGTGGTAGTCTTACTGGCAGTTTGCTGTCTGCCTATGATCTTTGCTTTTGGCAGCGGCGACAACGCACAGGGGAATTTTAAGGCAGCAGTAGGTACTGTAATTCTGGTGCCAGTGCTGGCTTATGTATTTCTTATGGTTTATAAACTTTTGAAGAAAGAGGAAAAGGAGGTCGCAGGCGAAGTGAAAAACATAATTTTTGATGTGGGACAGGTATTGGTTTCCTATGATTGGGAAAGCTATCTGAAAGCGTTCCACTTTTCGGCAGAAGAAGAGAAGCTGATTGCTGAGAAGGTTTTTAAGAGCCAGATCTGGAATGAGCGTGACCGTGGCCTGTTTCCTGAAGAAGAATACCGGAAACAGTTTATCGCAGAACTTCCGGCCGAGTACGAAGCGGATGTAAAGCGTGTGATCGAAGAATCAGGAAAAACAATTGGAATTAAGGATTACGCCGAAACCTGGACCAGCTATCTGAAAAGCCAGGGCTATCATCTGTACATTCTGTCAAACTACAGCCAATTCATGCTGGATCAGACAAGACCAGGTAAAATGCCTTTTCTGAAAAATATGGATGGTGTGATTTTCTCCTGTGAGGTTCAGCAGATCAAACCGGAAGCTGATATTTATGAGACACTTCTTTCCAGATTCGGTTTAAAACCGGAGGAGAGCGTTTTCCTGGATGACCGCCCGGAGAACTGCGAGGCTGCAAGAAAGCTTGGTATTCATGCCATTGAATTCCATGATCTGAAGCAGGCGGCAAAGGAACTGGAGAAGCTTGGAGTAAAATAGAAAAAAACAGCAAAACAGGAAAGTTAACGCCCCGGCTTCAGCTAGTACTTCAGAAGCCGGGGCGTTTCGGGGAGGATATAAGTT